>CAXBEC010000322.1:0-4312 GCA_963974145.1 uncultured Alphaproteobacteria bacterium
GCCCTGTTCCCGAAATACTTTTCCGTCATGGGCACAGTATCGGTGTTGCCGTTGTTCGTGCTGTTACCCATCCCCGCCTACCGATCGGAAGGCTATGCGATTCTCGTGGTCGCAGTGCTGTTTTTCGCCGCGCGAGGCATGCTGCTGCCGGCGTTGCAGCGTCAGCGCGACACCGGAAACGACCGGGTGGCGGCGGTATTGCATCGAACCAGTGTCCTGATCCACCTTGCACAATGGGCGGTGGTCGCCGTCGTTCTCATCCGGCTTGCCGCCTGAATGAGCGCGCCAGGCCTGATTCTCGCTGCACCGTCCAGCGGCAGCGGCAAAACCGTGATAACGCTGGCACTGCTGCGGACGCTGCGCAACAGCGGGGTTCGGATCGCCTCTGCCAAGACGGGCCCGGACTATATCGATCCCGCCTATCACAGCGCCGCCAGTGGTCGGACCTGCATCAATCTGGACGCTTGGGCGATGCGTGGCGACACCCTGGCTGGTCTCGCCGGCGGCCTGGGGCAAGAATCCGACCTGATTATATGTGAAGGGGTCATGGGACTGTTCGACGGTGCATCGGGCGGCGGCGGGTCGACAGCGGACCTTGCCGCGATGACCGGCTGGCCTGTCGTGCTGATAATCAATGCCAGGGGCCAGGGTGCTTCCGCCGTCGCGCTGACCGAAGGTTTTGTTCGCCATCGGCCGGATGTGGCGATCGCGGGCATCATCTGCAACCGGGTCGGTTCGTCCAGGCACGAACGTATCCTGCGCGAAGCATTCGCGGCCATGGACCCGGCGATTCCATTGCTGGCATGCCTGCCGGCCAATCCCGCATTGACGCTACCGGATCGTCATCTCGGTCTCGTTCAGGCTTCGGAACACACAGCACTCGAACCGTTCCTCGATGCGGCAGGGGCCTTCATTGCGGACCATATCGATGCGGCGCAGTTGCAGGGTATCGCGCGCCGGTCGCAATTACCGGTGGCGGCGGCTCCGGTTTGCCTGCCTCCTCTTGGCCAGCGCGTCGCGGTCGCCCGGGACGAAGCTTTCCGGTTCTGCTATCCCGCCGTGCTGGATGGATGGCGCGGGGCGGGCGCCGAAATTCTGCCGTTTTCCCCCTTGGCGGATGAGTCGCCCGCCGCCACTGCCGACGCTGTTTATCTGCCGGGCGGGTATCCGGAACTGCATGCGGGACAGCTGGCGGGCAATCAAAAATTCCTTGGCGGGCTGCGCAACGCCGCAGCCGCGGGTGCCGCCGTTTACGGTGAATGCGGCGGTTATATGGTGCTGGGGGATGGCATGGTCGATTCCGACGGTGAACGGCACGCGATGGCGGGGCTGCTGCCAGTGACGACATCCTTCGCGGAGCGCCGTCTGCATCTTGGCTATCGCCGCGTAGAGAGTCTGAGCCCTTCACCATTAGGGCGCGCGGGGTTGCGGTTTACTGGTCATGAATTTCATTACGCGACAATCCTTGAGGAAAGGCCCGGCGCACCGCTATTCGCAGTATCGGATTCGCGGAATGACCCGCTGTCTCCGGCCGGGCGGGTATCGGGAAATGTCGCCGGGTCCTTCATCCATCTGATAGACTCTGCGGCATGACAGACGATGCCGCACCAATTCCGTTCTGGAAACTGAAAACCCTGAGCCAGATGACGCAGGCGGAATGGGAATCGCTGTGTGACGGCTGCGGCCAGTGCTGTCTGCACAAGGTCGAGGATGCGGATACCGGCGAGATCGGCCTGACCGATGTTGCCTGCTCCATGCTCGACCTGCATGGCTGCAATTGCCGGGACTATGCCAATCGCAGGGACGTCGTGCCCGATTGCGTGCAACTGACACCTGGCAAGGCTGCAACCCTGCGCTGGCTGCCGCACACCTGCGCCTATCGGGTCGTCGCCTCCGGCGGTGACCTTGAATGGTGGCACCCGCTTGTTTCCGGCGACCCCGATACGGTCCATGAGGCCGGTATCTCCGTGCGCGGCAAGGCCGTTTCCGAAAACGACGTCAAGGATCTTGAGCGACATATCGTCGACTGGCTGATTGACGGGGCCGAGCCTTTCCATAGACGCAAGTCCGGTCGACGGGGCCGCCCGCGCTGATGTCCGGCATAACGGTTCTGCGCATCGACGGGCGCGATATAGAAGTATCAATCCGGCGCAGCGCGAGGGCCCGCCGAATCGCGATTCGCGTCGATCCGGCGATCGGCGGCGCGGAACTTGTCTTACCGCCACGGGTCGGCGAAGCTGCCGGGATGTCGTTCCTGAAGGAACGCACCGACTGGCTGGCAGCGCGGCTCGCGGCCCTGCCCGTCGATATTCCCTTTGCCGATGGCGCGATGATTCCGTATCGCGGCACGCCTCATAGCATCGTTCACGCGCCAGTGGCGCGGCGCGGCGTATGGATTGACGACAATCACATTTTCGTATCCGGACAGGCGAGTCATCTGCCGCGCCGCCTGCATGACTGGCTGCGGCGTGATGCACGGTCGGCCATTACGCCCATCGTTGCCGAAAAAACGACCTTGCTGGAACGCCGTGCCGGACGTATTTCGATTCGCAGCCAGAAAAGCCGGTGGGGAAGCTGCGCGGCGAACGGCAACCTGTCATTCAACTGGCGCCTGATTCTGGCGCCCCCGGAAGTGCTGGAATATGTCGTCGCGCATGAAGTCGGTCATCTGGCCGAAGCGAACCATTCTCCGGCATTCTGGGCCGTCGTGGACACGCTGTGCCCGAATGCACAGGCTGGACGGCAATGGCTCCGGCAGAATGGTGCAGAGCTGTTCCGCTACGGTTGAGTTTTTCGATACATTCAAAAAAAATAGATATGCCACTGTTACAAAAGGAATTGCGCTGGAAGAAATCACGTATTATGTAACCGGCATGACTATGAATCGTCCCTTTGCGCCCGTTCTTGACCGGCTAAACATGGCCGGATTGCGTCCGACCCGGCAGCGCATGGCGCTGGCGCGTCTTCTGTTTGATTCCGGGGACCGGCATGTAACAGCGGAACAGCTTCACCAGCAGGCAACGCATCAGGGCGTTAAGGTTTCACTGGCGACGGTCTACAATACGCTGAACCAGTTCACCGCGTCAGGCCTGCTTCGGGAAGTTGCGGTCGATGCGCGCCGTTCCTATTTCGACACGAATACGGATCCGCATCATCATTTTTTCAATCAGGACACGGCAGAATTAACCGATATTTCGGGAACCGCCGTCGCGGTATCAAAACTGCCGGATGCGCCGGCCGGAACGGTGATTGACAGCGTAGACGTCATCATACGCGTCCGCTCCAATTGACAATTATTCTCAATTAATATAACGCTGTACTTCTTTTTTTAAAATTATTCTAAAGCCGTTGACTCATCCTCGACGCTGCGCCATATAAAAGGCAGTGGCTGATTATTAATCCAAGAGGAGGGATCCATGGCACTTAAAGGCAGCAAGACCGAAGAAAATCTGAAGGCCGCGTTCGCGGGCGAAAGCCAGGCCAACCGCCGCTATCTCTATTTCGCACAGAAAGCCGATGTCGAAGGCTACAACGATGTCGCAACCGTCTTCCGCTCGACGGCCGAAGGCGAGACGGGCCATGCGCATGGCCATCTCGAATTCCTTGAAGAGGTTGGTGATCCGGCAACGGGCCTGCCCATCGGCGGCACGGCCGACAATCTCGGCGCCGCGGTTGCGGGCGAAACCCATGAATACACGGATATGTATCCGGGTATGGCGCGCACGGCGCGTGAAGAAAACTTCGATGAAATCGCTGACTGGTTCGAAACCCTGGCAAAGGCCGAAAAAAGCCATGCCGGCCGTTTCCAGAAGGCGCTGGATTCGCTCGACGACTGATCGGGCTTCTGTCGGGTTGCGGCGTGAATGCGCCGCAACCTGATTCTTCCCCATTCAAACGTTTCTTCACAATTGCGGTGGATTGAACAATGACCGAAGGCAGCCTTGAGGCGCCTACGCGGCATCCGATCGCGTGGCAGGATCCCGATTTTTACGACCGGGAAAAACTGGATGCGGAGATGCGGCGCGTTTCCGATATCTGTCACGGGTGCCGCCGATGTTTCAATCTGTGTGACAGCTTCCCGCGCCTGTTCGACCTGATCGACGAGTCAGAGACCGGTGAACTGGACTCGGTCGATTCCGCGGATTTCAAGCCTGTCGTGGATGCCTGCACGCTATGCGACATGTGCTTCATGACCAAATGTCCCTATGTACCGCCGCATGAATTCAATCTCGACTTTCCGCATCTGATGTTGCGCTACCGCGCGGTGGAAAACCGCGAGGGCGAGACCGGCTTTGCCGAAAAGCAGCTGACC
>CAXBEC010000323.1:0-4309 GCA_963974145.1 uncultured Alphaproteobacteria bacterium
TCATCGGCAGCTTTCAAAACAGCGCGAACGCGGAAAACCTGGGGCGTGCGCATCATGACCTGAATACCGCGATCATGACCCTCGAAACCGGCGGACAAACGATGTACCGCGTTGTTGCGGGTCCGATTGGCGATGGCGAACTTGGTGACACCCGTGCCCGTTTCCGGCAGGCAGGTATCCGCAATACCTGGGCGGTAAGGCTTTGCCAGGATAATCTGACTCTGCCGCCCTGCCGTGAAGCCAGGCTGCAGCAGGCACAACTACCCGACAGTTAAGTCAGGTTCGGGACGGTGTTACATCGGGAGTTGGCTGGTCGTTTTCCCTGGCTTGCGCGAATACATATCGACATCCGCCTGCACGAAAACATCGTTCGGGTTTGAGTTCGCAGTGAAGCACTGGCTGCCGACACTGGCTCTCACGTGGATGTTCTTGCCGTGCCATGGCGCCACCAGCCCGTTCAGATACAGTTCGATGAGGCGCGCACGGTCGGCTGCATGCGCCGGCGATGTCTGGTTCAGCAATACGGCAAATTCGTCGCCGCCGATCCGGGCAACGTCGTCCAGCGTGCGGACGGATTGTTTGAGGACGCGGGCAACCGCCGCGAGGACATGATCGCCCGCCGCATGGCCGTAGGTGTCGTTGACGGCCTTGAATCCGTCCAGGTCGATGATCAGTAACGCGCCGGTTTCGCCATAGCGCTGTCCCCGTTCGATGGCACGGTTCAGCGCATCCTTGAATCCCCGGCGGTTCAGCAGGCCCGTAGCCTCGTCGGTAACGGACAGGGTGCGCAACTGCGCGATTTCACGTTCCTGCTCATTGATCCGGGCCTGCGACTCGGCTGCTGCTGTCAACGCGCGTTCTAGCAAGCGCTGCAAGGCATGGTCGGCGCGCTTTTCCGGGTCGACGGTAGCCAGCAGTCGCGCTGCAATGCGGGCAACGTGGTTGCCGTCATGATCGCTCTGCTGGTCTTTTGTACGCCTGTGTTCCACCGGAATATCCATTTTAGCTCTCCCGTGACAGTATTCTTGCGGGCTTTATGCCTCGGGAGTCGCAAGTGTCGTGCCAATGGTCAATGGCATGAATTTCTTGGGAGTTTTTGGTTAACCGGCGTGCCAGTATTTGTCGCGGCGGAATCTTCTGCCGCGGCGGCCCGGAATCTTCTGCCCGGACCGGCAATCCCCGGTTTCTACCCTGCAGGTCGGCGGTTCAGTTCAGGGCGTCCGGTGCCGTCCTGCCGGCAAATATGGCGTCGATATTGTCGAGCGCGCGGAATCCCATCGCATCGCGGGTGTCGATCGTTGCACTGCCGATATGCGGCAGCAGGAAGGCATTCGGCAATTCAAGGTAAGCAGGATCGAATTTTGGCTCGCGGTGATAGACATCGAGTCCGACGCCGGCGACCTTGCCGCTCTTCGCGGCCGCGATCAGGGCCGCGTCATCGACGATATTGCCGCGTGCCGTATTGACGACAATGGCCCCGTCCGGCAGCAGCGCGATACGTTCCGCATTCAGGAAACGGACTGTTTCGGGGGAAGACGGGCAGTTAATCGACAGAAACTCGGCCTGGGCCAGCATATCTTCGGGCTGCGCATGGTATACGGCACCTTCTTCAAGTTCCGGTGACAGGCGCGAGCGGTTGCTGTAGTGGATTTTCATATCGAAGGCGCGGGCCCGTTTCGCCACGGCGCGGCCGATCCGTCCCATACCCAGGATGCCGAGCCGCTTGCCCGACATATGGACCCCCAGCATGGATGCCGCCGACCAGCGCCCCCACTTGCCATCGCGCAGCATGGCCGTTGATTCATGCTGCCGGCGCGCGGCACCGAGCAGGCAGAGCAGGGCGATATCGGCGGTTGCATCGGTTAGAAAATCCGGCGTGTTCGTCACCGTAATGCCACGCGCCGTGGCGGCATCGACGTCGATGTGCTCATAGCCTACCGAAAACGTGGCGATGGTCTTTACACTGTCTGGCAGGCGTTTGATAACGTTGGCGGAAAATCGTTCTGTGGAGCACGCCAGGATGGCATGGACGCCGTCACTGCTGGCAATCAGGGCGTCGGCGTCATATTGTCTGTCATCGCTGTTGAGCCTCGCGTCGTAGTCGCGCGCGGCACGGGTTTCGACCGCATTGGGCAATTTGCGTGTAACAAATAGAATCGGACGATCTGCCATGTTATTTTTCCTGAGTTCCAAGTGGCGGCAGAATGCGCGAGCCGTCCGCCAAAAGCAATGTATTGGCGAAAAACCGGAGTATAAATCCCTGTTGCCGGCACGGGTTGTTCAACTTTTACAGTGTCTTCTTGCCGGTCCCGCGCTAGGCCTTGCGGCCTATCCCGCTGCGGCATTTGAAATCGTTCCGCATCGTGTGGCGTATTCCTTTGAAGTCATCGAGCGCGATTCGCAGGCGGGCGTCGTGGATGTCGCCGGCGGTATGTCGTTCGAATGGGCTGACACCTGCGATGGCTGGGCAATCGACCAGCGTTACCTGTTGCGGATAACGAATGAGAACGGCGATGACCTGGTAAGCCAGATCAGCAGTGTGAGCTGGGAATCGAAGGATGGCCGCAGGCTGCGCTTCAACACCAAAAGCGAACTGAACGGCGAACTGGTTGAGGAATTCAACGGTGACGCGACGCTCGACGAGCCCGGCGGCAAGGGCACTGCACATTTCACCCGGCCTGAGGAACAGACCATACCGCTGGAGGCGGGAACGCGGTTTCCGACGGACCTGACTATCGTATTGATGACGGCCGCGTCCCGGGGGGACCGTAATTATGCCGGTCTGGTCTTTGAAGGCGGGGAATTGGAAGGCTCCATACCGGTAACGGCAACAATACTGCCCCAACGCCCGGCGCGGCATAAGGGGATGCTGAAACCACCGCTTGGCCCTTATCCGATCTGGCCGGTGTACACGGCTTATTTCAAATCGGGACAACGCGATGAAACGCCGCAAACCGAGTTTTCGATGGATATCCAGGAAAACGGCGTCGTACCCGATTTTACGCTGAATTACGGCGGGCTGAAGCTGCGCGCGCATATGGAACGGGTCCAGATGCTGCCGGCGGTCCAATGCTGACGATGCCGGCATGAATATCGTCTATACTGCGTGGCAACCGGATCATCCGGGTCAGGGCAGACGGCGCCCCTTGCCGATGGAATCCTCGCCCAGCTTGGCGCGCACATCGTCGATGGCGCGTTCGACGCGCGACAGTTTGCCGGATGTTCCACTGAGAAGGTCCGGCAGGTCGCCTTCTTCCGCGTCGAGAATATCGGCCATACCGATACCGATCAGGCGATAGGCAGGGCCGTTCGTTTCCTTTTCAAGCATCGTGACGGCGTTGCGATAGATGATTTCGGCGAGCTGCGTTGGTGTTGCCAGGGTGCGACTTCGGGTGACCTGGCGGAAATCGGCCCGTTTCAGTTTCAGCGTGATGCTGCGCCCCGCGAGATTCCGGTTTTTCAGTCGGCGGGAAACGGTTTCGCATAGCGGCCAGAGGCGCTTGCACAGAGTATCCAGATTATAGATATCCTCGGCGAAGGTTGTTTCGGCGGAGATGCTCTTGGGGGCAGAGGACGGTGAAACGCTGCGGTCGTCCCGGCCGCGCGAAAAGTGATACAGGCGCCGGCCGATCGAACCGTAGCGAGCGACAAGATCCGGTTCCGCCTTTTGCTGCAGGTGACCCACCGTTGTTATTCCGTCGCGGCGCAGCCTGTCCCGCAGCGCCTTGCCGACGCCCCAGATCGTCCCGACCGGCCGCGGTGCCAGAAAGGACAGGGCTTCTTCCGCGCCAATCGCCGCAAAGCCGCGCGGCTTGTCCAGATCCGATGCGACCTTGGCGAGGAACTTGTTATAGCTGAGTCCGATACTCGCGCTGACGCCGGCTTCCGTTTCGATCCGCTTCACGATCAAGGCCAGCGTCCGCGCCGGCGTACCCTTGTGGAGGGCCTGGGTGCCGTTGAGGTCGAGATAGGCCTCGTCGATGGAAAGCGGCTCCACCAGCGGCGTGTAATCCCGCATGATCGCCCGGATCTGCTGGCCGACGGCGCTGTATTTGGCCATGTTCGGCCTGATGACGACCGCGTCCGGACAGGCTTTCATCGCCTGGAACATGGGCATGGCGGAGCGCACGCCATAAAGCCGGGCAACGTAACAGGCGGCGGAGACGACGCCCCGGTGGCCGCCGCCGACGATGACCGGCTTGTCACGGATGGCCGGGTCGTCGCGCTTTTCCACCGAGGCATAGAATGCATCACAATCAATATGGGCGATCGGCAGGGTGCCGAGTTCCGCGTGCTGGCGCAGGCGCGG
>CAXBEC010000324.1:0-4306 GCA_963974145.1 uncultured Alphaproteobacteria bacterium
CTGATACTGAACCTGGTGAATTCCCCGCAGGAAACGGGTGCCCGCGCCGGGCGTCTCATACCTTTTGGTCGTCACCTGACCTGAAACCAGTGAGCGCGGTTCGTTTGGCCGCTATCGACGGCCGTCCGGTCCGGGGTTTTCGGGTGAAACACAGCTGTCGAACAGCGGAACCAAAAAATTTATGCAACATTTTATCAATATTTTTTACGCATTTTTCAGGCTGAAAACCCTTTGAATTCTGCCACTCTTTATCCTTAACAGAACTTTAACGGTGGGTGTGCGGCTGAATTCGGGTATTGCTTTTAGCTTGAAGTCATCCAATTTTTCGATCAACTGTACGGCGCAGAATTTGGAATCTGAAAAGGAATTCGCAATTGTTCATACAGACGGAGCAGACACCGAACCCGGCAACGCTGAAGTTTCTGCCAGGTCAGACGGTGCTCGAGTCGGGGACCGCGGATTTTTCCGGTCCGGATACAGCGGCGGGGCGTTCGCCGCTGGCAGAAAACCTTTTCGCCATTGATGGTGTCGCTGCCGTATTTTTCGGCAAAGACTTCATTACCATCACTCAGGCGCCGGACAATGACTGGTACGTCATGAAACCGGCGATCCTTGGCGTGATCATGGAACATTTTACGGCCGGCGGCCCGATCATGACAGAAACGGCGCCAACAACCGGCGCCAGCACCGCAACGGACGGTGACGACGAAATCGTCACACAGATCAAGGAACTGATCGACACGCGTGTGCGACCGGCAGTAGCGATGGATGGTGGCGACATCATTTTTCACGGTTTCGAGGACGGCATCGTCTACCTGCAGATGCAGGGCGCCTGTGCGGGTTGCCCGAGTTCTACGGCGACGCTGAAAATGGGCATTGAAAACATGCTGCGGCATTACATACCGGAAGTCGTCGAAGTACGGCCCGCATTATAAAAACCGCGTGAACAATAACGTGCAAAGGGCGTTAAGTCCGCACGGAGAGATGGGTGGCAGCCTGGGGCGACCGAAAGGTCACAGGGGATGAATAAGGTGAAACGGATTACGTCGCAGATGGCGTGCCGGATGGGTTCTATCCGCTTTGAGCGCGGTGCTGCAACGATAGCGGTGATCGCGCTTTCGGCGACGGTCGGCGTCATGACAATGACGATGGACCTGATGGACGAATGGCACGCAATGAGTCGGCACGAAGCGGCGCGCCCGTCGGCCGCCCCGTTGACGCCGGTCACCCGGCGTCAGGTGGCACTCGACAAGCCTGACGGCGTTCAGGTTCTCGATATTGGCCCTGATATGGGTTTCAAGGCCTCTGTGGCCCGGGTCAAAGACGTCTTCTCGACCGTCGGTTACAATCTCGATGCCGTACGCAAGGGCGAAATGGATGTTCCCCGGATCCAGCAGGCGTCGTTTCCGCATGACCTGAACGAAGTTTCGCATACGCCGGAACGCAAGGCGATATTCCTGCGCTTCGTCCTGCCCTATGTGCTGGAAGCCAATAACGAGGTGCGACAGCAGCGTCACCGGGTGGAAACCCTGCGGGACGAGCTGGCAAACGGCGTCAATATCGACCCTGTCGATGCCGAGTGGCTGGACGAACTGTTTCAGGAGTACAAGATCAAATCCGGAGATTTCGACCGACTGCTGCGGCGTGTGGACACCGTACCCCCGTCACTGGCGCTGGCGCAGTCCGCGCTCGAAAGCGGCTGGGGCACGTCGCGTTTCGCGCGCGAAGGCAATGCCGCCTTCGGCCAGTGGACAACGGCGGAATACCAGGGAATCGTGCCGAAAAACCGAGCAGCCGGCGCCGATCACAAAATCCGCTCTTTCAACGACTTGAAGGAATCCGTCCAGTCCTATCTGCGGAACCTCAACACCCATCGTGCCTATAATGCATTCCGGAAATTACGGGCCGAACAACGGCAGAAGAATGCCCCGATCAACAGCACGTCACTTGCGGCCACGCTGACTCGTTACTCCGAAAAAGGCAGTGAATATGTAAAGCTGTTGCGGCAGATTATTATCGGCAACAAGCTGAACACGCTTGACGATGCACGACTCAGCGAAACGGTCGTTGCGCTGCGGCCGGACGCCTGATCGGCATTCAGCCAAGAACAGGGCTGCTGAATTACCTGTTATCGTGGACGTAAAACTGCCAGCCGAACCAGCGATATCGGTTGTCGGGACCGGGAACCGTACAGTTTAATCTTGACCGTCCCGGCCGGAAGGGGCCCGGAAAACGGATCTCAAAGCGGCTCGTACCGAGACGTTCGACCCTGATGGCGTCGAATTGCGGATGGTAACATGCCAACCGATCCAATCCGGCGATTGATGCATTCACGGTAAACCCGAACGCTGGTGGATTTGCAGCAATAAGCGGATCGGCCGGCGTAATTTCAATAGCCGGCAGGGCCATGGCGTCCACGCGTTGGCGAAAATGCGCCATGTCCCCGAATTTTTCATTAAAGGGGAACCGGGGCAGAAAATAGCGATCCCCGGACCGGTATCCGACGCCGGAATGTTGACCAAATGCTGCTGTATAACCCTGCTTGATCACCTGTTCGCGCACGACGCTGCTGGCTTCGCCATAAGGATAGGCAAACAGTTCAGGGGATTCACCAAGTTCTGCCAAAAAACGTACCTTGGACCGTTCCAGCTCGCCCTGGGTTTCCGCCTTGTCGGCCCGGGTCATATGCAGATGGGATTCGGTATGGGCGCCTATGGTTACCCCTGCCGCTTTCATCTCCCGGATCTGGTCCCAGTTCATATATCGGCTGGGGCCCCGGTCTACCGGCTGTGTAGCGACAAACACCGTAAAAGGCAGGCCTGCCTTGCGCAGTCGCGGCCAGGCCTGTTCATAGACAGACAGGAACGCATCATCGATCGAAATCGCAACGGTTCTGTCCGGCAGCGGCGTTCCGGCCTGCATGGCCGCAACGATCTCCGAAGCAGGCAGGACGGTGTAGGGCCCGCTTGTCAGTAAGGCGATGTGCGCGTCAAACTGCTTCAGAGTCACACTGGTTGAAGGATAGTCGCCTTCGCCGAACCGGTGGTACATTAGAAAGACAGCGCTATCCGACGCCGCGACTTCGGACGCGGCCATGGACAGGAGCAGGATTGCAGGAGCGAGTCGCCGCGCCCGGCACCTGAACCTTGCGCGGATTTCACGCATGCGGCTAAACATGCCGGTAATATAGTGCGACTATACCACGACCCTCAAGGCGATTACTTAACAGAGTATGCACCTGAACTGGTAGCAGAGGAGTTTCTATCAATGACGAACCGGCCCGTTCTCGACAAAGCGTCCTGCGACCTGATCTTCCGCGAGGCCCGCAGCCATAACGGATGGCTGGACCGGCCAGTCGATGATTCCCTTCTGCGAAAGGCGTTTGACCTGGCTAAAATGGCGCCGACCAGTGCAAATTGTTCGCCCATGCGAATCCTCTTCCTGAAATCGGCGGAAGCCAGGGAAAAGCTGAAGCCCAGCCTGCTGGGTGGCAATGTTCCAAAAACCATGACGGCGCCGGTAACGGCCATTCTCGGTAATGATCATGCCTTTTATGACCATTTGCCCAAATTGTTTCCCCATGATGATGCGCGTCCCTGGTTTACGGGAAACCAGACGCTGATTGACACGACGGCGATGCGCAACGGTTCATTGCAGGGTGCCTATTTCATGCTGGCCTGCCGCGCCGTCGGGCTGGACTGCGGGCCTATTTCCGGCTTTGACAATGCAATGGTGGATGACCTGTTTTTTCAGGATACGCAAATCCGGTCCAACTTTATCTGCAACCTCGGCTATGGCGATCCGGCGGCCCTGTTTCCACGCAGTCCCCGATTTACGTTTGAAGAGGCTTGCAGCCTGTTGTGACTTCTTCAGTAACGATTCTGGCACTCGACTCCGCGACGGATGCATGCTCGACCGCTGTATGGCGGGACGGATGCCTGGCCGCACACGCGCTTACCCGACAGCGAAACGGCCACGCCGAAATCCTGATGCCCATGATACGTGATGTCATGGTGCAGGCCCGGCAGGACTTCACCACGCTCGACCTGATCGCGACGACTGTGGGCCCCGGCAGCTTCACGGGCCTTCGCATCGGTCTTTCTACGGCGCGGGCGCTGGCGCTGGCCGCCGGCAAACCGGTCATCGGGCTGACGACGCTGGAAACTGTTGCCGCCGCACAACCGCCCTTCGAGGGGACACTTCTGGTCGCCATAGATTCCCGGCGCGAAGACATTTTCGTGCAAATGTTTTCACCGAAAATGGAACCGCTCTGCGCGCCCGCCGCGCTGCGCCCTGCCGATATTGC
>CAXBEC010000325.1:0-4306 GCA_963974145.1 uncultured Alphaproteobacteria bacterium
CCCGCCGTTAGCCCCGGCAGACATGCCAGTTCGATCGAGTTTATTGAAAACAGGGCACCGCGACCGGACGTCAGGCGAATACGGCCTGTTGCCTTGTTCGCAATATCAGGCTGGCGATAATCGCCAGGTTTCCGACATTGAATGCCGCGCCGATCAGGAACGCCGTATCGTATGACCCGGTCAGATCGAATACGTATCCCCCGATCCAGGCGCCGAGCGCCATGCCGCCGCCGGCACACAGGATGACAATGCCTGTCCGCCGCCCGGCTTCCGCGGCGGGCAGGAATTCGCGAATGATTACGGGGTAAAGCGGCAGGATACCGCCATATCCCAGGCCGAACAGGGCTGCGATGACGTAGATGGCGGTAAGGCTGTCGACAAAGGCCAGTGCGGCAAGGAATACGGCCTGGGCGGTGGAAAAAATGAAAATCGCCCGCAAACCGCCAAGCCGGCTGCCGAGAAAACCGACACCAAAGAAGCTGCTTGCTGCGGCGCAGGCCAGCATGATCGACAGGACTTCGGCGCCGCGTGCCGGCGAATAGCCGAGGTCGCTGACATGGGACACCACATGGCCCAGGGGCAGGGACATGGCGATACAGCAGCCGATCGACGCGATGGACAATGTGACCTGCATCGCGCGCGGCGACAGGGGCGCGCGCGGCGCCGGAGCGGGTTTTCCTGCCCTGTCGCCATTGGACGTGCGGACGGTGGCAGGCGCCAGCGATGACAGCGCCGCCGGCGGTTTCTGGCGAAGGACAAGAACCAGCGGCAGCATCGTGCCCAGCGCGAACAACCCGTACCAGAATGCGGTCTGCCGCCAGCCGATCGTCTCGTTGAAATACTGGAATATCGGCGGCCAGATGGCACCGGACAGAGCCTGTCCAGACCCCAGCATGCCGGCGGCCTTGCTCTTATTATGCTCGAACCAGCGGGTGATATTGGCCATGAGGGGCGAGAACAGTGCCGAGCGTCCGAGGAAACCCATCAGCACGCCGTAGATTATGTATAGTTCCCATTCATTCGATACGATGCTGGTCAGCATGGCGCCGATGCCGATCATCACCGCACCGGTTATCGCCGGCATTGTCATACCCGCGCGATCCAGCCAGTACCCCATGAAGATGCCGCCGATTCCAGCGCCGAAATACTGCAGGGAATAGGCCAGTGATGGCACCGCACGTGGCCAGGCGAATTCGGCGCTGATCAGTTTCAGGGCGACGACCAGGAAATAGACGCTGCCCGTTCCGATCAGCATGAACAGCAGCGAAGCCGCCAGGACAATATTGCGTTTCAGGGCGGCGCCTTCGAGAGATTGATCTGGCATTCGGCTTTCCTGTTCGTTAACCGAATACAACCTAAAATCCTGCCGTGCATGATCCGGGATCCACGATCGTGGCCGCTACGGTCGATTTGAAGCTTGAATGCGGGTACTATTTGTGACTAGTGATCATACTGTTTTGGGGCAGGCAAGGGCCAGTTAAAGTGGCGTTGGAGATTTCACGACAATATTTGAAGTTTGTCGACGACGAACTGATCCGTTTGTGGCGCCTTGGGCGCAACGCAGTTGTGGCGTGGAGTCCGACGGAAGAAGGCCTTGATGTTCTGGCGGTGCCGCAATACCTGCTGCCCAATCTGTTCAACAATCATGAAGAAATTCTGGTCGGATCGATGCAGCGCAGCAAGGAAGAGCTGGCGTTAATTTCCGATATTTGCGAAATCGAGCCATACCGGATCGTCATACCGTCGGCGATCCGCAGCAACAGCATCGGCACGCGGGCGCTTGAATATCTGACCCGGCGTTTCGGGATTACCAAGCTCGCCAGCAAGGCGGTCGTCCTGTTCGATATTGTCGGGTTTTCGCGTTATTCGCCGCTGGAGCAGGTGACGGCGCTCAACAGCCTTTCCTATTCCATCAATGTTGCCTATCAGCGGACGGTTGAGAACGGGCTGGACGTGTCGCTTTGCCATTCGACGACCGGGGACGGTTTTTATGTCTGGAACCGCGCCGAAGGCGTCGATGCGAATATCGACCTGTTCTGTTTCCTGATGCTCGTTCTCGCCGATAATTCGCTCGGACAGCGCAAGGGCATCGCGACGACAGTCCCGGTGCTGCGCACGGGGTTTCATGTCGGTGATTGCTACGAATATTTCCTGGCCGAAGGCTCCCGCCCGGGCACCGGCAGCTATATCGTCGGCAATGCAACAATCCAGTTGGCGCGCATGGTTGAAATTGCGCTGCAGAACCAGATCCTGATCGGTGACTTCAACGTTGCCGAGAATATCGGGGCCGCCCAGGCGTCAGTGCCGGAAGGATACGATGCGGCGGCCTTTCTGGAAAAGGCGCAGAAACGCCTGCTGGAATTCAAGGACGTGAACCTTTCCCGGGAAAAGGTATCCGGAATCAAATGCTACCTGACGGGCCATGCCGAAGCCGATGGCAAATTCAATATCTGCCGGTACCGGTTCAGCGACAAGCACGACTTCCAGCATTCGGTCTTCAATGCCAAGGTCAACGTCTATCGCGCGAGTAACGAGCAGATTTTCCTCGGACGGATGACCAAGGATCTTGAGGATTTTGCCGCCGACGAAATTGTTATCCGGCCGGATACCGCAATCGTTTCTGATCCGGTTGTCGCGCCGATAACAGGCACCGCAGAATAGGGGCGCTCGGATCGATGCGGCAGGCCGATCCTGGATCCAGATCCGATCCCGTCGGGTTCTAGAACTGTGCGCCGCGCCGGACCCTTCACACCGCTGACGGCGCTGGCGCGCCGGCAAAGCCTGGAGGCGGTGCTGGCAGGCGGGCGGGATGATATTCCGGTTTTTGCCTATGGATCGCTGGTCTGGGATGCGGAGTACCTGAAATTCGACTGTGCGCCGGCCCTGCTGCCGGGGTACCGGCGCGCATTCTGCGTCTGGACAGCGCATGCACGCGGAACGCCCGCCATGCCGGGGCTTGGCCTTGGCCTGTATCCGGATGCGGCGGCGCAATGTGGCGGCATGGTGATCCGACTGACCGCATCAGCGCACCGCGGCGTCCTGGAGAAGCTCTGGGAGCGCGAAATGTGGACCGGGGTCTATGACCCCGGATGGGTCACGATAGAGACGAATGAAGGCGCGACGACTGCCCTGACATTTATCGTCAACCAGAAGCATCCTCAGTTTTCCGGCGATTTGACGCCGGTCGAAACCGCGCGCCATATCGCCGTGGCGGAAGGCGTGTTCGGCACCTGCCGCGAGTATTTTTACAGGACGGAGCGCGCGCTCCGGGACCTGCCCGGCGCAGCCGATGAATTCGAGCAGTTGGGCAGCCTCGTGCGCCGGGAAGCAGCCCGGATGTCGGGCAGCGTGCCGTCAGGCTGATTTCTTGCGCGCCTGTCCGGAAGCTTCGGGGCGATCGTCGTCCGAACCTGTTTCTCGGGCCAGTGCCTTGGCGAGATTGAACATTGACTTGCGGGTTTGCGCATCGTCGATTGAGCTGTAGGCCCGCAGGAGGTCTACCGATACCGGCTCGAAAAGCGCGTCTTCCGCCGGTGGGGTTGTTTCGCCCGTCGAACCGGTTTTCATTGTCCGGCTTATCTCCTGCGGCAGGTCGTCGAAGAAATAGGAAACAGGCACATCCAGGACCTCACTCAGCTCGAACAGCCGGCTGGCGCCAATCCGGTTCGCGCCGCGTTCGTATTTCTGAATCTGCTGAAACGTAAGCCCGATGGATTCGCCCAGCATCGTCTGGCTCAGCGACAGCATCTTGCGCCGGATACGCAGTCGTTTACCGACATGGGTATCAATGGGATGAAATGATTTTCTGGAAGTGGTCATGTTTTCCTGTTCCGCTTTTTCTGTTTTACTTTACGTTTATCGTCTAACCCCGTGATTTGTCCCATTCTAGTCTCCCGGAATAAAAATCGCAAAAAGCGAATATATCGGGTGAGCGGTCTTCCGGTTGGGCGGATGCGGCGGAAATTGTGGTTCGAGGTGGCGGGAAGCCGCGGTTCAGGGCGAATTCGGTGCAGGCTTGCCTTCGGGCGGCCCGCTGGCCGGTCGCATATCGGATTCTTCTGTTGCTGCAGGTTTTCCAGCGACAGAAACGCCATCGTCGCCGAATGGCAGTAAAACAGAAGTAATGATCGCCAGCCAGCCAAACAGGGATGCCAGAATCCATGCGATCCACGCACTGCGCTGTGACCAGCGTCTGCCCATTAGGTTCAATCCCGTTTAATGCCTGGTGGTATTGAATGCCACGTGGGCTCTATCAGCATCGCCACCATTCTGTCGGTCAGAGCCTATGGCGATTCGATCCGGATGT
>CAXBEC010000326.1:0-4302 GCA_963974145.1 uncultured Alphaproteobacteria bacterium
CCAGGACATATTGCGACCGCGCCAGCCCGGCTTCGGCGGCGCGGGTCAGGAAGCCCATCCCCTCCGCATGGTCGGTTTCCGCCTCGGTGCCGAACAGGTAGCTGGTCGCGAGGTTGTGCAGCGCTTCCGGCATATCCTGCGCCGCCGCCTTGCGCCACCATTGCCGCGCCGCCGTCTTGTCCACCGGCACGCCGCGCCCTTCATCCAGCATGATGCCAAGATTGTACTGCGCGCGCGCATCGCCGGCTTCGGCCAGTCCCGTCCACAGCTTTCGCGCGTCACTGAATTCGCCGCGCTGATAGGCGGCGTAGCCGTCGTCGAAACTGTCGGCGGACAAACTGCCGACGGGCAGCGCCAGCGCCAGCCCGGCAAGCAGCAATCCGGTAATCCGCCCTGCCCCCTTCACCCCCATACGGACGCTCATATTCGCCTCCCTGTCGGAAAAAATCCTGTCCGTTCCGTCACCCTGTTATCGCCACCCGGTGAATATCTCATGACGTTGCCGGGAAGCGGGTCAGCCGGGCCTGCAGCGCCTCGATCAGCCCCTCCGGCCCGTGCTTGCGCAACATCGCCGTGAATTCCGAGCGCTGGGTCGACAGCATGCTGATACCTTCCACCACCACATCGATGACCCGGTATTCCTCGTCGAATTCCCGCACCCGCCAGTCACAGCGCAGCGGCGCCATATCCTGCTGCACGATCCGGGTCCGCACATAGCGGTCATGGGAGCCCGCCTCGACAGTGCCGTCGATGACGAATTCCTGCCCCGAATAGCCGCCCAGCCGCACCGAATAGGTGTTCAGCACCCAGGCCGCAAAGAGTTCCTGGTATTCCGCCTGCTGATCCGGCGTCATGTCCTTCCAGTAGCGGCCAACGACAAAACGGCCGATCCGCCGCATCGCAAAGCTGTCCTGCAACAGGCCCCGGAACCGTTCCTCGCGCTGTTCCAGCGTCACGGACCGGTCGGCCATCACGTCGATTGCGCTGTCCGCCAGGGTCCGGATGAATTCGGATTCATCCGCCACGGCCGTGTGTGACAGCATGACAATGCCGAACACGACCCCCGTGAACAAGTGTCTGAATGCGCCCATGCCCACCCTTTCTTCGTGTTCCACCGCGGATGGCAGCGATTATCCCCGGATATGCGCCGCACGGCAACCGTCAACAGGGAGAGCCGGTTTCGGGATCAGGGTTCGGTCTGCGGCTTTGTCCGGCCGAACAGCCAGGCCGGGATCAGCGCCACGATGAACAGCAGGGCAATGGTCATGAATCCATCCTGGAACCCGCGCGTATCGGCCTGTGCTGTAAGAATCTGGCCGAGGTAATGCAGTGCCGCCGACCCCTGCTGCGATTCAGGCACGCCGCCCGCGCCCAGCATCGCGCGCACCGTATCCAGCATTTCGCGCGTCGCCGCATTCGCCGCCGTCTGGGTCAGGGTCAGGGCATCGCTGTGCAACTGCGTGCGCTGTTCCAGGATCACGACCAGCGCGTTGATCCCGACCGCCCCGCCCAGAAGCATGGCGAAGCTCAAAATCCCCGCCCCCTGCTGCAGGTTCCGTAGCGGCAGCGACTGCATCGCGGCGGTGTTCAGCGACGGGTTGACCAGCGCCAGACCGACCCGGCCGATCAGGATGAAGCCCGCCACGTTCCAGAACATCGTATGGGTATCCGCCGTCGCCATCAGCCAGGCGCCGGCCGCGAACAGGACCAGCCCGACCATGATGACCTTGTGCGGCTGGAAGATATCCGACAGCCGCCCGGACATCGGCAGCAGCAGCATGGCCAGCAGGCTGCCCGGCATCAGCAGCAATCCGGCCTCGGTCGGCGTGTATTGCTGGATGATCTGGCCGAAGACCGGCATCAGATAGATGGTCGAAAAATTGCCGATCCCGAACGCCAGCGCCACCATGATCGACAGGGCGAAGCGGGTATTGCGGAACAGCGTGAGGTTCAGCAGCCCGGCCGCCGGGCGCAATTGCGAGGCCACGAACCCGCCGCCTGTCACCAGCGCCAGCGCAAACCAGCCGAGGATCACATTCGAGGTCCAGCCTTCGCGCTGACCGCTGGAGATCGCCGTCACCAGCGCGAACATCGTGAGGCACAGGAAGGCATATCCCGGCCAGTCGAAGGGCGCGGCGCGGGTTTCCCGCCGGTGTGACGGTATGAAGAAAAAGCCGAGAAAGAAGGCCGCGACCATCATCGGCATCGGCGCGAGGAACACCCAGCGCCAGTTGAACGCATCGATCACCAGCCCGCCGAATGCCGGCGCGACCCCCAGCGCGAAGACCGTCCCCATGCTGAAGATCCCCATGGCGAATCCGCGCCGGTCCGGCGGGAAGACCTGGAAGATCAGCACCATGACCAGCGGCTGCACAAAACCGCTGAACAACCCCTGTATCGCCCGGCCGAAGATAACCAATTCGAGGGAGCCCGCCGTCGCGCTGAGCACGCTGCCGGTGGCAAACCCGACCATGGCGAGGATAAAGGCGTAACGCTGCCCCAGCCGGTCGACGATCCAGGCGTTGAGCAGCAGGCTGGCGGTCATCGTCGCGAGGAAGGCGGTGGCAAGGAACTGCGCCTTGTCCTGCCCGACCCCGAACGCGCCCATGACCTCGGGCACAGCAACATTGACGATGGTGGCGGAAAACACGACCGAAAAAAAGCCAAGCATCCCCGTCGCGGTCGCGAGCCAGCGATAGGCGGGCCCGTAGCGGGCAAACAGATCGTCGATACTTTCAGACAAGGCCGCCGCTCATATTCCGGACCGGGATGCGCACGGCAGGTTCCCCCGGCCGCGCGTCCCCGTTATATCCCCGATATGAATGCGATGCTCAACCCGGAAGCGTATTCGCCACGGATTTTTCAGGTTATCCGGCTTTGCCTTCAGGGTCGCGAGACAGACCCGGCGCCGAACCGCCCGCGATTATCCGATTTCATCGGCCAGGTTCTTGACTGCGTTTTCAATCCGCCTGAAGCAGGTCTGAAAATAGGTGCGGGAAAGCCTGTGGGGGTCATACAGAAGTGCAAACCGGGGCCGGCACCAGAGCCCCAGCAGAGCGATCTGCGGCTGGATCCCAGGCATTTTTTTCTTCAGCTGCCTGACATGCCGGTACTCCATGACCAGGAAGAGGTCCCCTTCGCGAATGTCGAAATCCGCGAAATCCGTCGCGGCATGTTTCGACAGATCGACGGCAAATTCCTTCGCGACATCGCAGCCCGTTTCATAGGCCGGCAATCCCGTCGTCGTGCTCAAGCCGATCGACGCCACAGGATAGGCATTTATGAGCCTGTCAGCCAGAAAATGCGCAAAGGGGCTGCGACAGATGTTGCCCTGACACACGAATACCAGGCGCTCGACCCTGGACCAGTCGACATGATCATAATGACGAAATATTCCCAGATAAAAAACGATCGTATCGAGAAATAGCCGGATCAATCCTCTAGAGGTGCCGTGGTTTCTAATTACATAAGAATCTATTTGAGAAAAAATTTTCATGATCGTTGCATTAAATCAGTCTGAAACGTAATAAAATTTTGGACAGGATTCCAATTTATCATTGTTCATGGAGGAACCATTTCCGACAACTACACTATTAAAGGTTTACGAAGCTATTTTCTTGCTGATTGAAATAAACTTAACGAATGTATTTTTTAAATCGCAAAAAAATGGCTTTGGATCCCGCCATGAAAACAAATAAAAACTCGTCAGGGGATGTAAAAGATAACAGAAGTAAAGTGCTATCTCCCTTAACGGCTGAACCTTAAAGAAAGGGTCTGAAATCAGTTTCCTTTGAAACAGTATCCGAAACAGCCGTTTTGTTTCGGGAATCCAGTACAGGCATAACCGCCGACTGTAGTTGTGGGCATATTCAGGCGCGTCATTTCCGGCACCGATACCGGCCACTAATCCCGCCGCAAAAGGAATGCCGGCATTTATGGCCAAAGGTAGGCTGCCCCAGAAGCGCCCGTTAATTTCGAGGAAATACCACGAGTCCGATTTTTCATCATACCGGTACTCGACCATGGCGATTCCCGTCCATTTCAGCCTGCCGATCAGAGCCCTGGACCTTTCCCGCGCCTTCGAAAATTCTGCAAGCGGTACCGCGCGGCACACTGTCGACACCCCTCCTTCCGGCGGCCATTCATGTACCCTTTCGTGCTGAAACTCGATCAGCACGTCGCCGTCCCTGGCGAGGAACATATGACCAACCCCCCGGCCCGGACAGTATTCCTGGATCAGCGGAAAAACCCCAAGCGGTTCATATTGCGCCAGATATGTCAGCAGGTCCTTCGCGTCCTGCG
>CAXBEC010000327.1:0-4283 GCA_963974145.1 uncultured Alphaproteobacteria bacterium
GACGAGTCCCGCCTCGAAGACCGGACGGACGGAATCGCCCATGATATCGTCGCCGCGCCGTTGCGCCGCGCCCTCGCCGTTCCAGTGGTCCCATTCCTTCTGCCCGATCAGGTAGCGCGCATTGGGAAATGTGGGGACCCATTTGCCGTCCACCAGCATCGTGTTCCAGCCGACATGGTCCACATGCAGGTGGGTGCACAGCACCGTATCGATGGAATCGCGCGGATAGCCGGCCACCGCGATGTCGTTCAGGAAGGGCCCCTGACGCATGTGCCAGCCGGGGATCGTGCGCTGCTTGTCATTGCCGAGGCAGGTATCCACCATAATGCGCCGGTCCGGCGTTTCCACGATCAGCGCATGGATGCTCATGATCAGCCGGCTGTCGGCATCGGCGAAATGCGGCGCCAGCCAGGCAATCGGCTGCACCGCCTCGCGCGTTGCATCGGGCAGGATGAAGCGGCTGCCGCCGGCAACCTCCAGTTCCACGACCCTGGTGATCTTTATGTCGCCGACCTGCCACTGGTTCATATTCTCTCTTTCCTCTGTACTTCAGAACGACGCCGTCATGCCACCATCGACGATCAGCACCTGACCGTTGACATAGGCGCCTGCCGGCGATGCCAGAAACACCGCCGCACCGCCAATTTCGGTGGGCGCACCCCAGCGCTGCAACGGCACGCGGCGGTTCAGGAATTCCGTCACCGCCGGGTCATCGACCATCGCCCGGTTGGCCTCGGTCGCGAAATAGCCGGGCGCGATGGCGTTGCAGCGGATACCGTCCCGTCCCAGTTCCACCGCCAGCGCCCGGGTCAGCGCGGCCAGGCCGCCCTTTGCCGCGGTGTAGGCAATGTCATTGGCCCTGGCCAGTGGCCCCGCGATGGATGTGACGTTGATGATGGCCCCCTCACCTTTCGCCGCCATGAAGGGCGCCAGCCCGCGCGCCATGCCATAGGCGGCCGTCAGGTTGACATCAAGCATCCTGGTAAAATCATCCGGCGGGCATTCGGGGATCGGCTTGCGATGCCGCATGCCCACATTATTCAACAGGATATCGACCGCGCCACCGTTCTGCGCGAGCCACGCATCGGCAACCGCGCGGTCGGCAACATCGAAACAGGCAGCGCCCGCCAAAAGTCCCTGCCCGTTAAAGTCTGATACCAGCGACTCGAGCCGCGCGCCATCGCGCCCGTTGAGCAGCACTGTTGCCCCGGCTTCCGCCAGGGCGCGGGCGATTTCCAGGCCGAGGCCCCGTGATGCCCCGGTCACCAGTGCGGTCCTGCCGGACAGGCCGAAACGGTCGAGATGGTTTTGTGCGGCCATGCTTGCGCTCAGGACGCTTTCGAGACGTCCGGCACATAGGCCTGCGAGGTAAAATGCTCGTCATCGCCGGCGGCGAATTTCAGCCCCGCCGCCATAACCGCCGAATCATCGACAATATCGAGGGGCACATAGTAACGGTCGTCGTCGCGGGTCACGGTGTCGTTGCTCACCGCGTTATAGCAGATCAGCAGCGTCCAGCGGCGATTGGGCGACCGGTTCTGGTCCGACCGGTGCAGCGCGTTGGCGTGAAAGATCAGCACATCGCCGGGATCGAGTTCGCAGGACACGGTCTCATATTTTTGCACGATATATTCCATATGCGCCGGGTCGGCGGCGTTCTGTTTTTCGGTCACCTGGACATGGTCCAGCCGCCCCAGCCGGTGCGAGCCGCGGATGATCTGCAGACAGCCGTTTTCACGATCCGAGCGGTCGAGCGCGATCATCATGCTCAGCATGTCGGGGCGCAGGCAGCCATTGTAGTACCAGTAGCCGTAATCCTGATGCCATTCCCAGGCCCCGCCGGTGAACGGGTCCTTTGCCGTCAGCTTGGACTGGAAATGATAGACCGGCTCGCCGATCAGCTGCGCCGCCGTATCGGCCATTCGGCGGCAGCGCGCCGCGAGGCCATAGACGCTGTCCCCCGCCCGGTTCCACAGCGATATCCGCGTGCCGCCGCCTTCCGTGTCCGGCCGGATCAGCGAATGGGCCGCGACCTTCGGGTCTTCCTCCATCGCCCGGCGCAACAGGTCGATTTCCGCCGGCGAAAACATCGCACGGGCGACGACGAACCCGTTTTCGTGATATTCCCGTTGCTGTTCTACACTCAGGACGGACGGCATGCCCGGCTCCCCTTCTCATTGGGACTGAGAACAGTCTAGCGCGTTGCCCGGCTTACACAATACGAAGGCACTTGATGTTAGTACCTCTGATCAAAACCTCGCGGGTCCACCGGACGTTCAGTTTCTTTTACGGCGCGGCCTTCCTGGGCTTCGGCATCTGGGTGCTTTACGGACTGATGCCCGTGCTGCTTGATCCCGCGGTCCGGCAGGCGGTCCTGATCGACCTTCCCGCGCAGCATTCGGGCATGTCCGCAACGGCACGGATCGCGCTGTTCGCCGCGATGATCTGCGGTGGTGTTGCCGCGGTGGGATGGGGTCTGGCATCCCTGATTCGCGCCAACGAACCCGCCACGGCGCGGATGAACGGACTCATCCTCGGCCAGTTCGTTGTCGTGATGATCCTGCTCGAAGTCGCGATCCGGGTCGGTATTGTCAGGGAAGTGCCGCTGGCCCTGCTCACCAACCCGTCCTATTTCGCGAACCCGGTATGCGGCGAGACGTATTACCGGCTGGCGGAGACACCGGGCAACGCCTTCGCCAGCAAGGTGTTCGACGCGGAACTCGGCTGGGTCGGGCGCCCGGCGGCGGGAAATCCCGAAGGGCTGCGCTGGCCCGGAGAGACCGACGACCGTCCCAAGGCCTGGTTCTTCGGCGATTCCTTCATTGCCGGGGTCGGGGAAGCGGCCGAATCGGTGCCGGCCCTGTTCGAATCCGCCGACCCGGCGCGGCAATCGCTGAACTATGGCGTGCCGGGTTATGGCGTCGACCAGATCTGGCTGCGCTACCGGCAGAAAGCCGCCGAGATCGCCCCCGGCAGCCCGGTTTTCATCGGTATCCTGACCACCGACCTCGACCGTTCGGTTCTGGGATATTTCTTCGCGCCAAAGCCGCTCTTCCAAAAGACGGAGACCGGATACACTCTGATGCCACCGCCGACGCCCGAAGCGGCGGCCAGCACCATCGCAGAGCCCATCGACAGCTATGCGCTGGCGGTCCTGCGGTCCATGGCGGAACTTATCCAGTCCGGGTTCGACCGCTCGGAGGCACCCTGTCAGCGGAAGGAGAAAATCGCGCTGAACCGTTACCTGATCGGGGAAATCATCGCCGAAGCCGAACGCCGCCAGCACGATCTGCGATGGATCGTCTTTACCGGTCACTCGGCCTTCACCAAGCCGCGTAACTGGCGCTATGATTTCCTGACCGGCACCCTGCGCGAACGTGGGCAGACGTTTCTCGATACGCGTGCTGTGCTGTCCTGCGCGGCAGACGCAACCGGTGGCCGGCCGGAAGCCTTTTTCATCCCTGATGACGGACACCTGAACAAGGATGGAAACGCGGCCGTTGCGGCGGCGCTCTCGGATCTTGTCGCGGGCAGGCCGGCGGCTTGTCGTGCCGGGCGTTAGGCCGTAACGTCGCCGCCGGGGGAGTGCCATGAAATCTGCGGCCTTTGAATATTTTCGCCCGGCGACGGTGGACGAAGCCTGTAATTTTCTCGCCGATGAAGATGCGGATGCGGATCGCCGTGTCCTCGCGGGCGGGCAGTCGCTGGTGCCGATGATGGCGATGCGACTGGCCCGGCCAACGCATCTGGTCGACATCAACCGGATCACCGAACTGCAGGGCATCCGCGACCTGGGCGACGCGGTCGAAATCGGTGCGGGCACCCGCCAGCGCGCGGTTGAAAAAGACCCGGTCACGCCGCGCAGGCTGCCCCTGCTCGCGGCGGCGCTGCCGCATGTAGGAAACCACCAGACGCGCAATCGCGGCACGGTCGGCGGCAGCATCGCGCTGGGTGACGCCAGCGCCGAAATCCCGCTGGTGGCGCTGGTGCTGAACGCAACGCTGGTCATCCACGGCAGTTCCGGCAGCCGGGAAGCCCGGGTGGAGGGCTTCTTCGAAGGACCGATGATGACAGCGCTGAAACCTGGCGAAATCCTCACCACGATCCGCTTCCCGGTCTGGTCCGGTAATGTCGGCTGCGGGTTCCACGAAATCGCGCCGCGCAAGGGCGACTATGCGCTGGTCAGCGCCGCGGCCCAGGTCGCGCTGGACACCGATGGTGTCTGTATCCAGGCGGCGGTCGGGGTCGGCGGATGCGCACCGACACCGCTGCGGCTGCCGGCG
>CAXBEC010000328.1:0-4280 GCA_963974145.1 uncultured Alphaproteobacteria bacterium
CAATGCTCTTCGTGGTCGCGGTCGGGCTGGGCCCGTTTGCCGGCGTGCTGGCGCTGTGGGTCCACACCACCGGTGTTCTGGCGAAACTGTTTTCCGAAGCCATCGAATCGATCGACCCCCATCCGGTTGAGGGCATCCGGGCGACCGGCGCCTCGAAACTGGAAGAGGTAATCTACGGCGTGATCCCGCAGGTGCTGCCGCTGTGGATTTCCTATTCCCTGTACCGCTTCGAATCCAATGTCCGTTCCGCCACCGTGCTGGGCATCGTCGGCGCGGGCGGGATCGGCACCCTGCTGTGGGAATACATCCGGGGATTCTATTACACCGAAACCGCGGCCGTGATCATTATCATCGTGGTATCGGTCAGCCTGCTCGATATCCTCTCGCAGCGCTTGCGGAAGATGGTGACCTGATCGCCGTCAGGCATCCCCGGTCAGCGGAAAGTATTCGAGCACCCGGAACGGACCGTTCCGGGTGGGCTGCACCGCAACGGCGATGGCGTCTACGGCAACCGGATTGAAACGGGCGGGTTCGAGCCGCGTCGCGAGTTCATCCTGCAGACGGGCCAGGATATCCGGCGAGGCCGCGCCGGACAGGGTCATGTGAAACCGGAATTCCTCCAGCACATAGGGATAGCCCCAGCGGTCGAGATAGTCCCGCTGCCGCCTTGTCAGGCTCTCCGGCTTGCGGCGGGCCCGGTCGGCCGGCTGCAGCGGTTCGCGGAATTCATCGAACGCCATGACGCAGGCGGATGCGAGGGCGGTCAGCGCGGGGGAAGGATGTACCGGGGTCAGCGCCAGGAAATTGCCGAGGGTCGAGAGTTTCAGCGATACGTCCGGAACGGGCGCGATCTGCGCGGCGAACTTTTCCGCGGCGGCCAGAAGCGAATCCGCGTTCCTGCCGGGCGCGAGCGCCATCGGCGCCTTCAGCGTGGCGTGAAATCCGTATTGCCGGGGTGCCCGGGCAAGGGCCTCGCGTTCCGGCGCGTCGAACCCGGCCAGCGGGGTCAGCGGAACCGGTTCCGCTCGCCACACATCCCAGCCGAGCCAGGACCGCCCGAACCGGTCCAGCATCGTGTCCCGGCCGGGGATATAATAGATCGCGTATCGTGCGGTCACCGCTCGTCCCGATGGGAGGATTTCAGGGCGACCTCAACATAACAGAGGAAATGCTCCAGCGGTGGTGTCTTTGCCTCCTGGTCCTTGGCCTCATCGTCCCAGCGGCGCAGTTGAACCGCATCCTGCGCATAGGCCCGGCGGATGAAGCGCCGGGCATCTTCGGAATCGAACGGCCCGCCCTGCAGCTCAAGGCTCCGGACGGAAGCGGGTGACAGCGTGTCGGTGTATTCGGAATCGACGGCGCAGATATACTGTTTCGCCGGTACATGCAGGATGACCGGTTCGGTGACCGCAGTGCCAAACCATTGCGCCAGAAAGGCTGCACCGATCTTTTCATGCCGGCGGTCGATACCCCGGCGGGCGGCGCCTTCAAAATGGTTGTCGACCATATGGCCGATATCATGCAGCAGGCAGGCGGTTATCATGGCCGGCGAGGCGCCGGAATTTTCTGCCAGGGCCGCGCATTGCAGCGCGTGTTCAAGCTGGCTGATCGCTTCGTCGCCATAGCGGTTTGCGCCGTTTCCGGCCAGGATTTCACCAATCTGCCGGGTCGGAGGTATCGGCGTATCCTCGGGGTCAGGCAATTCGTTGCCCCTCCCGCCAGACGCCGTTCACCAGGGGATGGTACGGCGTGTGCCTGACACGGACCAGATCGGCGCGCTTGCCGACGGCGATTTCGCCCCGGTCGGTCAGCCCCGCGGCTTCCGCAGGGGTCTTGCTGACGGTCCGGATGGCCTTCGGCAGGTCCGCATGGCCCGTTTCCGCGCCCAGCTTGAACGCGGCATGCAGCATGCTGCTGGGGATATAGTCGCTGGAAACGATGTCGAGTACATCGGCACGCGCCAGGTCGCCCGCCGAGACATTGCCGGAATGGGACTTGCCGCGCACCAGGTTCGGGCCGCCCATCATCACCTTCATGCCGGCCGCATGGGAGGCCCGGGCGGCTTCGATAGTGGTGGGGAATTCAGCGATGGACATGCCGTCGGCGACGGCGGCGTCGACATGTTCCTCGGTGGCGTCGTCATGGCTGGCCAGGCTGATATTTCTCTGTCGGCAGACCGAAACCACATGCCGGCGATGAAGGTCGCCATAGGTTTCATGGTCGCGTTTGCGGTCCTCGGTGAAGGCGTCCATTTCCGGATCGGACAGGCCGAACTTGCCCTGGTAATAGGTCCGGTAATGGGCTTCGGACACGAATTGCCGCTGTCCCGGCGTGTGATCCATCACGGAAACCAGCCGCAGCAGGGGATGCGATACCAGCGGGTCGAAAATATCTTTCAGGCTCGGATAGGATATCTCGCAACGCAGGTGAAGCAGGTGATCGGCCCGCAGCAATTGCTGGTCGCGCGCCTCGGAAATGCCGTCGACCATGCGTTCCAATTGCTGGATACGTGTGCCGGTCTTGTCGACCGAACCCAGTGCTATGGCGTCGAATACGGTGGTGATGCCGGATACCGCCAACTGGCTGTCATGGGCGATGACGGCGGCGATCGCCGGCCATTCCGTCTTCGGGCGCGGCGTTGCGTGCTTTTCCAGATTATCCGTATGGAGCTCTACCAGCCCCGGGATCAGGTAATCGCCGTCGCAGTCGATAGCGCCGGCGGCACCGCTTTTCCCGGGCGCGATGGCGCATATGCGACCGTCGTTATCGGTGACCACGGAACCGGTGTTCAGCACCCGGTCGGCCAGAACAACGCGGGCATTTGTGAAGACGTTCTGCATCATGCGGCCACCTGAAATTTGGATAGGTCGAAATGGCGCGTACAGACAGCCTGTCGCGATTCGAGGTCATGGAAAATGCCGATAATTGCGGCGCCGCGGGATCGGGCTTCGTCGATCAGTTGCAGCACGACCGCCCGGTTATCCGCGTCCAGGCTGGCGGTCGGTTCGTCCAGCAGCATGATCGGATAGGGATGGGCGAAGCCGCGCGCGATATTCACCCGCTGCTGTTCGCCGCCGGAAAACGTAACCGGCGATAATGCCCATAGCGTTTCGGGAATGTTCAGCCGGCGCAGCAGCCCGGCGGCCCGTTCAGTGGCCTCGGCTTTCGGGCTGCCCGTGACAACCAGCGGTTCGGCGACGATATCGATGGTCGGGATGCGCGGGACAACGCGCAGGAACTGGCTGACATAGCCCATGGTGCGCCGCCTGATGTCGAGCACCTGGTGCGGGCTGGCATGCGCCATGTCGATGCGGTCGTCATCGTGCCGGACCCAGATACTGCCCTGCGAACAGATGTAATTGGCATAGATCATCCGCATGAACGTGCTCTTGCCGCTGCCGGATGCGCCCGCCAGCGCCACGCATTCGCCGGCCTCGATTTCGAAATCCAGCCCGGCCAGGACCGGAATACGCAGCCCGCCCTGCATGTGCAGGGTGAAGGTCTTGGCGATTTTTTCGGCGGTGATCAGCGCGGTCATGGCGTTCTCACGTCTGCAGGATCGAGGAAACGAGGAGTTGCGAATAGGGATGCTGCGGATCGTCCAGGACCTGATCGGTCAGGCCGGTTTCCACCACGTGCCCCTGTTTCATGACCATCAGACGGTGCGCCAGCAGACGGGCGACCGCCAGGTCATGGGTGACGATCACCACCGCGAGGCCGAGATCCGTGACGAGGTTTCGGATCAGGTCCAGCAGCCGCGCCTGAACCGAAACGTCCAGCCCGCCGGTCGGTTCATCCATGAATGCCAGCCGCGGGCCGGTGACGAGGTTCCGCGCGATCTGCAGGCGTTGCTGCATGCCGCCGGAGAATGTGCGCGGCAGGTCATCGATCCGCGCGGTGTCGACTTCGACCCGCTGCAGCCAGTCATCGGCTTCGGCGCGAATGTTGCCGTAATGCCGGTGCCCGATGGCCATCAGCCGTTCCCCCACATTGGCCCCGGCGCTGACATTCATGCGCAGTCCGTCGCGCGGATTCTGGTGCACGAAGGCCCAGTCCGTCCGCATCAGGAAGCGGCGCTCCGGTTCGCTCATGGCGTAGATGTCGAGGTTCTCGTCCTGCCGGTTCCGGTAGGTGACAGTGCCGCTGTCCGGCGGCAGTTGCGCGGACAGGGCTTTCAGCAGGGTGGTCTTGCCGGATCCGGATTCGCCGACGATACCCAGTACCTCGCCGGGATACAGGTCGAAGCTGACATCCGCGCAGCCCCTGATCCTGCCGTAGGA
>CAXBEC010000329.1:0-4263 GCA_963974145.1 uncultured Alphaproteobacteria bacterium
TCCACCCGACCGGCATTTACGGCTCGGGCTGCCTGATCACCGAAGGGTCGCGTGGTGAGGGTGGTTACCTGACCAACAGCGAAGGCGAACGCTTCATGGAACGCTACGCGCCATCGGCCAAGGATCTGGCCAGCCGTGACGTTGTCAGTCGTTCCATGACGATGGAAATCCGCGAAGGCCGCGGCGTTGGCCCCAAGAGCGATCATATTTATCTGCATCTGGAGCATCTTGATGCCCACCTGATCGAGGAGCGCCTGCCCGGCATTGCCGAAACGGCCCGCATCTTCGCCAATGTCGATGTGACAACAGAACCGATCCCGGTCATCCCGACCTGTCATTACAATATGGGCGGCGTTCCGACCAACCGGTTCGGTGAAGTCGTCACGATCAAGGACGGAAACCCTGATTCGGTCGTACCGGGCCTGATGGCGGCAGGTGAAGCCGCCTGTGTGTCGGTCCATGGTGCGAACCGGCTTGGGTCGAACTCGCTGCTCGACCTTGTTGTCTTCGGCCGGGCGGCGGCGTTGCGTTGTGCGGAAACGGTTGACCGTACCGAGGCGCACAAGCCCCTGGCGAAGGATGCGGGCCAGTATGCGCTGGACCGGCTGGATAAGGCGCGCCATGCGAATGGCGACACACCGACGGCGGAACTGCGGCTGCAGATGCAGCTGGCCATGCAGAACAATTGCGCGGTGTTCCGGACCCAGGAGATCATGGACGAAGGCGTCGCCAAGATGGCCGAAGTCGCCAAGGGCGCGGCCGACATCAAGGTTACGGATCGGTCCATGGTCTGGAACTCGGATCTGGTGGAAACCCTGGAATTCGAGAACCTGCTGGAACAGGCGCTTGTCACCATTGAATCGGCGGCCAACCGGAACGAATCGCGCGGCGCGCATGCCCGCGATGATGTTCCGGACCGCAATGACGAGGAATGGATGAAGCATACCGCCGCCTGGATCGACAGCGACTACAAGGTCACCATCGATTACCGGCCGGTGCATATGGAAACGCTGACCGATGAAATGGACACCGTGCCGCCGAAAGCACGGGTGTACTAAGGCGCGCTGAGCAAAAATAGGAAGTCTGACAGATGGTTGAATTCAATCTACCGAAGAACTCCCGGATTCGCGAAGGCAAGGTCTGGCCGGCTCCGGAAGGCGCAACCAATACGAAGAAGTTCCGGATCTACCGCTGGAACCCGGATGACGGCAATACGCCCCAGGTCGATACCTACACGATCGACATGGATGATTGCGGCCCCATGGTTCTGGACGCGCTGATCAAGATCAAGAACGAGATCGACCCGACGGTGACGTTCCGGCGGTCCTGTCGTGAAGGTATATGCGGGTCCTGCGCCATGAATATCGGCGGCGAAAACACGCTGGCCTGCACCAAATATATCGATGACGCCGCCGGCGACGTGAAGATCTATCCCTTGCCGCACATGTCCGTGGTCAAGGATCTGGTGCCGGACCTGAACAATGCCTATGCGCAGCTGTCGTCCATCGAACCCTGGATGAAAACCGAATCGCCGCCGCCCCCGGATACAGAGCGGCTGCAGACCCAGGAAGACCGCGCGAAGCTGGACGGATTGTATGAGTGCATCCTGTGCTTTTCCTGCGCGACGAGTTGCCCCAGCTACTGGTGGAACGGCGAACGCTATCTCGGCCCGGCGGTCCTGCTGCAGGCCTATCGCTGGATCGTCGACAGCCGGGACGAACATACCGGCGAACGGCTCGATGCGCTGGAAGATCCCTTCCGGCTGTATCGCTGCCACACGATCATGAACTGCTCGAAGACCTGTCCCAAGGGGCTCAACCCCGCACAGGCCATCGCCAATATCAAGAAGCTTCTGGTCGAACGGCAACTCTAGCCACGGCCGGCATAAGCATCGGGAAGGGACGGAAACGCCCCTTCTTTTTTGCCTAACTGGTCGTCGGCGCGCAGCGGTTCCATTCCTGGCCGTCGCCCTGCCGGGCCGAGGCTTCGTCAGACCCCAGATACATTTTCATCATCTCTTCGCCCCATTGCTGCAGGAAAACGAAGCTGCCGGCGCCGGTTTCGGTGTCCGGCACGATGTAGGAAAATGTATGACGCTGGTAATTGCCCTGCATTTTACTGCCGCCCGGCGTCATGATCGTCGGACCTTCGATATGCAGCCGCTCTCCATCCCTTGAGCACCAGTTGCCGTCCAGCGAATCCGCGCTGGCCGGGCCAGCCGTGAACAGCAACAATACGAAAAGCAGTGCGAATGTCGTTTTCATTGTGCTGGTTCCCTGTTTTTTCCCTTCCGCCGAACGATACGGCGTTTCCGGGTTTTGGTGGATCACTTTAGTGTGCGTATAGTCGGCAGGAATACATCTATTGCGTTTCGTCAGGGAGGACATCCGTGAAATTCGGATTACGATCGTGCAATTCGGGCCCCTTCGTTGACCCCGCCAGGGCAACGGAACTGCTGCAAGCCGGTGAGGAAGCGGGCTTCGAGTCGGCCTGGGCGGTTGATCACGTCGTGGTCCCCGACGGCTATGAGTCCGCCTACCCCTATTCCGACGACGGGAAAATTTTCAACGGCGTCAACACCAACGCGCGGCCGGATCCGCTGATCTGGCTGGCCTATGCCGCTGCGGTGACCACGAAGATCAAGCTGGCGACCGGCGTGCTGATCCTGCCGCAACGCAATCCGGTCGTGACCGCGAAACAGGTCGCGACACTGGACGTAATGGCAGGGGGCCGGCTGATACTCGGAATCGGTGTCGGCTGGCTGGAGGAGGAATTCGACGCTATCGGGACCCCCTTCGCACAACGAGGCAAACGGACCGACGAATATATCGGCGCGATGCGGGCGTTGTGGGAATCCGACTCGCCGACCTACAAGGGCGATTACGTCGATTTCAAAAATGCGAACTGCCGGCCACAACCCGTCAACGGCACGATACCTATCGTGATCGGCGGTCATTCCAAAGCCGCCGCGAGGCGTGCCGGAAAACTGGGCAACGGTTTTTTCCCGGCCCGTGGCGCACCGGAACCGGTAATCGAACTGGCCCGGCAGACCGCTATTGAGAACGGCCGCGACCCGGCCGAACTGGAAATTACCCTTAGCATGCCGGAAGACCCGAACGATATTCCGGCGCTGGCGAAACTCGGCGTCAGTCGGTTGATGATCCCGGTTTCGCCGATGTCCGGCCTGACATCCGTATCGACGCCGGAAGACGTGCTGCGACTGCGCGATATCGTGGAAAAATACGCGGACACGTAAACAGCGGGTATCGGGAGGGACGCCATGAAATTCGGACTGCGCTATATCAATACCGGGCGCTATGTCGACCCGGCACAGGCGATCGAACTGGTCCAGGCCGGCGAGGAAGCAGGGTTTGAGTCCGCCTGGACGGTTGATCACGTCGTTGTACCGGAAGGCTATGAATCCGCCTACCCGTATTCAGATGACGGCAGGATGGCCGGCGGAGTCAACGATATCCCCCTGCCCGACCCGCTGATATTCATGTCGTTTCTGGCATCCGTCACATCGCGGATCAAACTGGCGACCGGTATCCTGATCGTACCCCAGCGAAACCCTGTCGTGACGGCGAAACAGGTTGCAACGCTGGATCACCTTTCCGGCGGGAGAATCCTGCTCGGCATCGGAGTCGGCTGGCTGGAGGAGGAATTCAACGCCATCGGCACGCCCTTCGGGGACAGGGGGCGCCGTACCGACGAATATGTCGCCGCAATGCGTGAATTATGGTCATCCGATTCACCAACATTCGACGGAGAATTCGTGCATTTCAAAAATGCGCATTGCCGCCCGCAACCGTCAGGCGGCGCCGTTCCCGTCATCGTCGGCGGCCATTCCAAGGCAGCGGCACGACGCGCCGGGCGCCTGGGCGACGGGTTCTTCCCCGCGCGCGGCGCATCGGCGGAGCTTTTCGATCTGGTGCGACAATCCGCGGCGGAAAACGGACGCGATCCTGCCGATATCGAACTCACGGCCAGCCTGCCGGATGACCTGGATCAGATTCCCGAAATGGCTAAACTGGGCGTCAGCCGGTTGCTGGTCCCGGTGACTCCGATGATGGGCCTCGACAACACCATCAGGAACGTCGCCGACATACCAAGATGGCGGGAAATCCTCGACAAATACGCGGATATCTGAAAAAGGCGCGAAGGATCAGCCAGGGTGAAATTCGGAATTTTTCTGGCGACGCAATGGCCGGAACAGGCAAGTCTGGATCGGGAAATCAGCAACCTGGCAGCGCAGGTCCGCGC
>CAXBEC010000330.1:0-4254 GCA_963974145.1 uncultured Alphaproteobacteria bacterium
CCACAATATCCGCTTCCGTCCGGCGGGCGTGCCGGTCCATCACATGCGCGGCAAGGCCGCCGATATCCTGCCCTATCTGAGAGACGGTGATTTCGACATCATGTTTATCGATGGGGACCATTCCCATGATGGCGCCCGGTTCGATATTCGCGCCGCCAAGCGCCTGGTAAAACCGGGCGGGTTCATCTGTGGCGACGACCTGGAACTGCAGGCATCCGAATGCGATCCGGCGCTGCTCCAGGCCAATGCGGCGCTGGATTGTATCACCATCCCGGAAACCGGACGGTTCTGTCACCCGGGCGTCACCCTGGCGGTGCATGAGGAATTCGGCGAGGTTTCGGCCTATTTCGGCTTCTGGATCATGCGCAAGGTGTCGGATGACCGCTTTGAGAAGGTCGCCCTGCTGGACCAGAAACCGTTCATCCCGCGGCATTTTTCCGAGGAAGAACGCACCGACGCCCGTAAGGCGCTCAAGGATGCGGGCGTGATCTAGCCAGCGCCGGGGTCGTTACCGACGTGTTTCGGCAGGTCCTTGCGGCTGGTGGACGCCAGTTCGGCCTCGCTCATGCTCTCATACATGTCCTGCGCGGTGCCCCGCAGCTCGGAGCGTTTCGCCTCGCCCCGCTTGGCGGCCAGCGCCGCGCCGGCGGCCTTCTGCTGTGCTTTCGATTTTGCCTTCATGGCTGGTTCTCCTGTCCCGGTCGGAAAGAGGCCCGCCCGGCGGCGGCGCACGCATTGTGCCGCGCCGGGCGGGCGGTTGGATGCTGGGGTCAGACGATCCAATAAGGCGGCACGCCGTAATAGTCGTAGATCCGGCGTCCGGCCTCGGGGGACCAGTCGTAATCGTCGTAATTGGTATATTTGGGCGCGCCCTTCACCTGCTCCTCGGTGATATCGGCGCGGTAGCCCTCGAGCTCCTCATCATAGCGGAGCTTGGACCAGGGCAGCGGGTAATGATCCTCGCCCATGCCCAGGAAGCCGCCGAAGCTCAGCACCGCATAGGAAACCCGGCCGCCGCGCTTCTCCAGCACCAGCCGCTCGATTTCGCCGACATGGTCGCCGGTGCGGCTGTACACCTTGGTGCCCTCAACCCGGTCACTGGCAATGAGGTCGTGCGATTCGCGAAGTTCTGCATCCTGCATCTTATGCCTCCTTGTGGTTTCGTTCGGGTAACTGAATGGTTAACGTCGGGCCGATCCGAAAAGTTTCGCGGTATTTGCCGGAAAATTTGCTTTTCGCCAGGCTGTGAACCCGATAACACGTAGGGGTATATTTCCCCCGCCCCGACAGGAGCCCCGCCCGTGCTCGACCCCAAATTCGCCGACCTCTCCGGTGTCCGCCTGCTCTATCGCGACAGCCAGCCCGCCGACAGCGGCGACCAGCCGGCGGTTATATTCCTGCACGCCAATACCGGCACGAGCGAAAGCTGGGAGCCGCAATTCGCGCCGCTGATCGCGGCCGGCTACCGGGTCATCGCCTTCGACCGAAGGGGGCGCGGCGGCAGTATCCCGGTGCCCGAAACCGGCCAGCAGCCGGGCAGTGTCGGCGCGGACCTGGCGGCGCTGGTGGATCACCTGGGGCTGCGGCGCTTCGTGCTGGTCGGCATCGCCGGCGGCGGCTTCCAGGCGCTGGACTACGCGGCATGGCAGCCGGAACAGCTGCGCGGCCTTGTCATCACCGCGTCCAACGGCTCGATCAGCGAACCGGAAATGCAGGCCGCCTACAAACGCCTGCACGCCCCCTTCATCGACGATACCAACCGCCATTTCCTCGAGGTCAGCCCGACCTACCGGCTGACCGAGCCGGCGGGCCTGGCGCGGTGGATCGAGCTGGAGGACCATTCGCGGTCCCAGAACCAGCCGCTGCAGCCGCTGCGGACCCCGAACACCTTCGCGAAGCTGGCGACGATCCGCTGCAAAACCCTTGTCGTCTCCGGCTGCGCTGACATGCTGGCGCCGCCGGCGCTGATGCGGATCTGGGCGGCGCATGTGCCCGACGTCGATTTCCACGAATTCCCCGCCGCCGGCCACGCCCTGCCCTGGGAGCAGCCGGCGAAGTTCAACGCGCTGCTGCTGGCGTATCTCGACTCGCTGGCGGATTGATCCCCCTCCCCGCTTTTTACGGCAGCAATGTGAGAATGTTCACTTCCGGCGGGGTCAGGAAGCGGGCGCCGATGATACTGGTGCCGATGCCGGCGCTCACGAACAGGGTCCGGCCGTCTTCATCGACCCGCCCCAGCGCGTATCGCGCGCCATAGATCGAGGGCACGACCGGCCGGCCGACAAAGGGGATATAGACCTGCCCGCCATGGGTATGTCCCGCGAGGGTCAGCCCGATGCGCCGCGACAGTTCGGGAAAGACATCCGGCGAATGGGTGAAGGCGAGGATGAACCGGTCGTCCCCGTCCGCCAGCACCCGGCCGTAACGGTTCGGCCCCTCGTCAAAATCGGTGATCCCCATCAGCCGGAACCGCCTTTCATTATGGCTTAACCCGATTTCCGAATCCTCCAGCAGCCGGATATTCGGGCTGTGGTTCTGGAAATCGGCGATGATGTCGTCATAGCCGTGCCACCAGTCGTGGTTCCCCATGACGGCGAAGACGCCGAGCCGCGCCCGCAGCCGGTTCAGCGCGGCGAAGATCAGCGCCGGCGCCACCGGGTTGCCGCCCAGCACGTTCTGCACCACATAATCCCCGCCCTGCAGGATAAGATCCGGCCGGTGCGCATTGGTCTCGCGGACGATCCCCCGCAGCCGCGCCAGCGTGACGGTGGGCGCGCCGATATGCAGGTCGGACAGGAAGGCGATCTTCAACCCCGAGAGCGCCGTCGGCAGGCCTTCCAGGACGATATCCGCCTCGCGGTAAACGGTCCGCGACGGCTCGATTCAGAACGCCCAGAGCCCGGGCGCGGCGGCCAGGCCGGCCAGGGCCAGCAATGCTTTCTTCATCTCTCGGAATGCCTCCGCTGTGACGGCGCGCGCATGGTGAGGAAACCGGACCGGCCGCGCCGCGGATTTGCGGGCGGCGGTTTGGTATTGGGCAGGCTTTATGCCTGCAGAACCGGACGAAATTGTGTCGATTGCGGGCCCCCCCCCCTGCAACCATCCGTTGCCCCGCCCGCGGCGTCACGGCGCAACGCTTGCGAAACCTTCCTGCCGGCCTGTCCTCCGTTGCGCAGGCACCGGGCGACCGTCCTTGATCGCGATGGTCTGATCGTATCTAGTGGTCGGACGGTTTATAATAATGACGGGGTTAGTCGAGTGAAATTTTCCATTGCCACCATAGTGTTAGCCGCCCTCAGCGTCGCATCGCCCGTACAGGCCGAATGGCCGGAGAGAGACATCCGGATTGTCGTTCCCTACGGCCCGGGCGGCAGCACCGACAACACGACACGTGCTGTCCAGCCTGCCATCGAAGAGATCCTGGGCGTCAAGCTCACCATTGAGAATATCGGCGGCGGGTCGGGGCTGATCGGCACCGCGAAGGCGCTGAAGGCAAAGGCCGACGGCTATACCTTCTCGATGAACCCGACATCGACCATGGCCAGCATCTTTACCCGCGCCATGCCCTATGACGTCGATGCGGATGTGCAGCCGGTTGCGCGAATCGCCCGCTCCTGGCTGGCGCTGGCGGTGCATCCCGACCTGCCGATCACCAATGTGAAGGAATTCGTGGAATATGCGAAAGCCAACCGGATTTCCTATTCCTCGACCGGCGTCGGCGGCATCACCCATATCTATATGGAGCTGTTCGCCGATGCGACCGGGATCGAGATGACCCATGTGCCGCATCGCGGCAGCAGCAAGGCGCTGAACGCGCTGCTTGGCGGTCACGTCCAGGCGCAGATCGATTCGAACCTCCTGCCCCAGCTGCAGTCCGGCGGGGTGCGCGGCATCGGATACGTCAACAATGAAAAATGGCCGGGTTACGAGCAGCTTCCGACGCTGCAGGAACAGGGCGTCGACGTCCCGCACATGAGCTGGTTCGGCTTTGTCGCCCGCAAGGGCACGCCGGCGGAAGCCGTCAACGGCATGGCCGCGGCGGTCGAGAAGGCGCTCCAGCGGGATGACGTGAAGGAACGCCTGCTGAAGCTGGCGCTGTATCCCGGTTTCCAAGGCCCTGAAGACTTTGCCGCGCAGATCAAGAGGGACCAGACGTCCTTCAAGGCGGTCCTGACCAAGCTCGGGGCGATCAAGGCAAAGTAACCGCGACGCGGTCCGGGCGGGAGGGTGTGCGGGCATGCCCTCCCCCCGCCG
>CAXBEC010000331.1:0-4239 GCA_963974145.1 uncultured Alphaproteobacteria bacterium
TTTCATCGCGCACGAATTCCGGCGTGATCACGTCGGGAATATTCGCGCCGAAGGTTTCGCCGTCGCGGTGTTCCGAGCGGCCCAGGTTTTCGCGCGCCGCGACGAATTCCATTTCCGGGGTGATGATGCCGCGCCTGGCATAGGCCATCTGCGTGACCACGGCGCCTTCCTTTGCCCGCAGCGGGCGGTGCTTGGCCGGGAATTCCGGGCAGGCTTCCTTGTCGCCAGGCTTGCGGTTGTTGTCCTCGACCCTGACTTCGCGGCCTTCATATTCCTCGACATCGCCGCGCGCCTTGATCCAGGCTTCGCGGTTCCGCGCGATCCCGGCGGTCACATCGACCTGGACACCGTCCGCCGTGTAGGGGCCGGATGTGTCATACAGCCGGACCGGCGGCTCGTTCGCGCTGTCCTCCAGCTTGACCTCGCGGCAGGGCGCCATCTTTACCGGCGCTGACGTAGATTTTCTTCGAGCCGGGTATCGGGCCGGTCGAGATGATGATTTCGCTGTCTTTGGGCATTGTGAATCTCCTGCCAATTGTTGGGGGAGATCCGGAATCGGAATGGGAGGTAGGACGCTGTCGCGACAACGCTGGATAGACTCGTTATGCAGTACGGTTGCGACATCTGGTTTCCTGTCCCTACGCCGGTATGATCCGGATCAGGTTCGAAGGGTCACCGCACCGCATTACGGATTATCCGCAATACCAACGATATCTCAGCCTCTACATGAGGCCCCCCTAGGAATGCGTGTATCCTGACGAATTGATCGCGCCTGAGTCAAAGGATTTTGTGAAAATCTGACTCAATACAGATTCATCAAAATGAATCAGGAACTTCGAAATTTCGCGTTGACGGTGCTTCAGGCGCCCCGTGCCAGAATGTCGCAGGTATTTGCGAATCAGAAATTTCTGATGTCAGGTCAGCGGCAGGATATCCGGTAATTCCCGGGCGCGGGGCGACCGGGCAAGGAATTCTGCTGTTCCGATGCTGTCATCGGTGACCGCATCAAGGCGCAGCAGCTCATGCGCCAGGATCTGGCGGATTTCGAGCAGGCGGTTGAACTGTGCATCGCATCCGGGGATGGGGCCCGGATAGTGGCGGATTTCCGCCGCAATTTCGGCCTTGCGTGCCACGAGTGCCGCGCGAAGCATGGCGAGGTCCAGAATATCGTTCATGGCGCCGATTATAGTCTTTTTTCGGATATTGACCAAACCGGGCCGGTGTCGCCTTCGCGGGATCGGGTGCGAGCACCGACTGTTATTGCGTCAATCGGGCATATGATTATTTATTAGGCGAAAATGCGCGTATTGGGGGCAGAGGTTCCTGCGGTGAATTTTTGGGCAGGGGCGTGTTTGCCACTTGCCTTTCGGTCAGGCAAAAAGAATAACGCGGTTATAGTTCAATTAGTTACATTGATTTTCGGCACAATTTTGTGCCCCTTTTGTGGCATTGGCCCCGATCTTGCTATGTTAGGCTCATCATCAACTCACGCAATGGAGGCAATGATGGAAAATGATGAAGGCCATCCGCTGAACGGCCCGTTTCCGACCGACTGACCCGACCTGCTGCGGGCCCGCGTGTTTCCATACCGCGCGGACCCGCGGCGGTTGGTTCGCGGCGCAATACCCCGGAATTCCGTTACCCGAACAGCCAGGCGGTGATCGCGACCGCCGCGACGATACCGGCCAGGTCGGCGGTCAATGCCGCGGCCAGCGCATGGCGGATACGGCGGATCTGTACTGCGCCGAAATAGACCGCCAGCACATAGAACGTCGTTTCCGTCGATCCCTGCAGGGTCGTTACCAGATAGCCGACATAGGTATCGGGCCCTGTCGCCGGGTCCGCGATGATCGAGGCCATGATGCCATAGGCACCCGACCCCGATAACGGGCGCAGCAGTGCCATCGGCAGGGCTTCCGGCGGCAGGCCGAACGCACCGGTCACCGCGCCCAGCGGCGTGATCAGCAGTTCGAGCGCCCCGCTCTGCCGGAGCATCCCGACCGCGACCAGGATCGCGACCAGATAGGGGATGATCCGCAGCGCGACGTTGAAACCATCCTTCGCGCCATCCACGAAGGATTCGTATATCCGTACCCCGCGTAGCGCGCCGAAGCCCAGCAGCGCCACCATCAGCCCCGGGATGATCCAGGGCGCGATATCTCGCCCGTACAGGATCGTCAACGGCACGAAACCGGCGACGGCCCCCAGCACCAGAAGCGAAATCCAGAGCGGGTAGGGCGCGCTTGGTTCTGTCGGCAGATCGGCTTCGGAATCCGATGATGCGGGCGTGTCGCCGCTTTCGATATCGCCCATAGGCACCGGCGAGAAACGCTGATACAGCTTCACCGCGATGATCGCGACGGTGGTCGAACAGATCGTGGCAAACAGCGTGGTGGGCAGGATGCCCGCCGGGTCGGTTGATCCGGCCGCGGCGCGCAGGGCGATCACCCCGGTCGGTAGCAGGGTTACGGACGAGGTGTTGATGGCCAGGAACATGACCATCGCGTTGGTTGCCGTACCCTTTTGCGGGTTCAGCCGGTCCAGTTCCTGCATCGCGCGGATGCCGAACGGCGTCGCCGCATTGCCCAGTCCCAGCACATTGGCGGAAATATTCATGATCATCGCACCCATCGCCGGGTGGTCGGCGGGGATGTCGGGAAACAGGCGGACCATCAATGGCCGTACTGTGCGGGCAATGATGGCCAGCAATCCTCCCGCTTCGGCGACCTTCATCAGCCCGAGGAACAGCGCCATGACGCCGACCAGTCCGATGGCCAGTTCCACCGATCCCTTGGCCGCGTCGATCATCGCCAGACCCAGTGCATCCATCGGGGCTGCGGCACCGGCAACGGGGGTCTCGGTCACCTGGCGGTAGCCGGCGACGGTGAAGGCGATCAGGACGGCGGCGAGGAAAACGGCATTCATGGGCGAATTCCGTATGGGTGCGGGATGTGGTTTCTATATCAGATTCGCCGGATGGATACGGTGTATCGCTTGCAACCGCGGCCAAAAGTAAATTGACGCAATCGGCAGCGGAGTGCGAAAACGCCCTGCGCTGCAATGAATGACGATACTTGAAGGGAAAAAGGCATGAATGGCCCGCTCGACGGTTTGAAGGTTTTCGATCTCACCCGTATTCTCGCGGGGCCGACCTGCACCCAGATCCTGGGCGATCTCGGCGCGGAGATCATCAAGATCGAGCGGCCGAAGGTCGGCGACGATACGCGCAATTTCGCGCCGCCCTACCTGCCGGATGACAGCGGCGCGGACAGCAGCGAAAGCGCCTATTTTGCCGGGGCCAACCGCAACAAGCGGTCGATCACCCTGAACCTGTCCGATCCGGAGGGGCAGGCACTGGCGAAACGGCTGCTGGCGGATTGCGACGTGCTGGTGGAAAACTTCAAGACCGGCACCCTGGCGAAATACGGGCTGGGCTATGAGGATCTGAAAAAGGAATTCCCGCGGCTGATTTATTGTTCGGTCACCGGCTTCGGCCAGACCGGCCCCTATGCCAGCCGCCCGGGCTATGACGCGCTGATCCAGGCGATGGGCGGTGCGATGAGCCTGACCGGCGAACCCGATGGCGAACCGATGAAACTCGGCGTTTCCATTGCCGATATCATGTCCGGCATCTATGCGGGGGTGTCGATCCTGGCCGCCGTCCGCCATCAGGCGCTGACCGGCGAAGGGCAGCAGGTCGACATTTCCATGCTGGACGTCCATGTCTCCTGGCTGGCCAACCAGGGCATGAGCTACCTGGCAACCGGCGAGGTGCCGGAACGACTCGGCAACAACCATCCCTCCATCGTGCCGTATCAGGTGATGCCGTCGGCGGATGGTTATTTCGTCCTGTCGGTCGGGAACGACCCGACATTTGAACGGTTCTGTGGCGTTGCCGGATGCGAGGCACTGCTGCAGGACGAGCGGTTCCGCACGGCACCGGAACGGGTCCGCAACCGTGACCATGTGACGGCAACGCTGAACGAAATCACCCGGCAGCATCCTTCCGCCTGGTGGCTGGCGGAACTGGAAAAGGCGAAGATCGGCTGTGGTCCGATCAACGACCTGGAGCAGGTCTTCGCTGATCCGCAGGTAAAGGCGCGCGAGATGGTGATTGAAATGGACCATCCGGCGACGGGCGGCAAGCCGGCGAAGCTGATTGCCAGCCCGATCAGGATGTCCGCGACGCCGGTGACCTATCGCCTGGCGCCGCCGATGCTGGGGCAGCACACGGATGAC
>CAXBEC010000332.1:0-4239 GCA_963974145.1 uncultured Alphaproteobacteria bacterium
GCTCGCGCTGCAGCGCGCTGTGAAAATTGAGGCCGGCGGGGCGCGGCTTGCGGGTCGTATCGCTGACCACTTTGCCGTCCATATCCAGCTTCAGCAGGTTGGAGGCCGTGATCTCGTCCCAGGCAAAGTCGCCCGCATTCATCAGGAAATAATCCGGCTGGTCGGGAATGCGCGAAGTCATGTGATTGGCGGTGGAATTGTTCCAGCCGCGCGCTACCGCGATGCGGAACGCCGCCGCCAGTTCCACCCGTGCCTCCCATTCCGCCGCGCTCACCGTGCCGCGCAGCGATTCTCCCTCGTCGATCTCGAAATCCGCCAGTGCCATTTCTTCCCTCCCGTAGCGATAGCCGAACCATACCAGCAGTTCATGCAAACGGTCGCACGTATGCGTTGAGACGCGCAATCCCCCCGTTTCGTTCATACGATTATTTGTCCGGGTACCGGGCGCCAACCGCCGTCTATACTGTCCCGGACATCAGGGCATACGGGAGGATCGGCATGAGCTGGGAAAAGGAAACCCGCGATATCGAGGCGAAACGGGCGCTGGCGAAGGAACAAGGCGGCGCGGCGGGCGTCACCCGGCAGCACAATGCCGGGCGGCAGACGATCCGCGAGCGCATCGACATGCTGCTCGACTCCGGCTCGTTCCATGAAATGGGCGCGGCGGCGGGTGTCGCCGAACGCGATAATGATGGCACGCTGCAATCCTTCACCCCGGCGAATTTCGTGCTCGGCTTCGGCGAAATCGCCGGGCGGCGCTGTGTGGTCGGCGGGGAGGATTTCACCCTGCGCGGTGGATCGCCGAATGAATCCGGGCTGCGCAAGAGCATCTATGCCGAAGACATGGCCTGCCGCTACCGGGTGCCGCTGATCCGCATGCATGAAGGCGGCGGCGGCAGCGTGACCGGCGCGGGCGGTAAAACTGTCGGAAATTCCCCCAGCACCCCGCCGCGCTTCCGTTCCGTCGCGCGGGCGCTGGGGACGGTGCCGGTGGTTACCGCAGCGCTTGGACCGGTCGCCGGCTTGCCCGCCTCCCGGCTGGTGGCCTCGCATTTTTCGGTGATGACGAAGGAAACCGCGCAGGTGCTGATTGCCGGTCCGGCCGTCGTCGAACGCGCGCTGCGGGAAAAAAAGACCAAGGAAGAACTGGGCGGTGCGCAGGTCCATACCCGCAATGGCGTGGTCGACAATCTGGCGAAGGACGAGGAAGACGCGCTGGCGCAGGTTCGCACATTCCTGTCCTATCTGCCGCAGAATGTCTGGGAACTGCCGCCGCGCATCGACCCGATGGACGACCCGGACCGGCAGGACGAGGCGCTGCTGTCGCTGATCCCGCGCGACCGGCGGCAGATATTCGACATCCGCAAACTGCTGGGCATGATCCTGGATGACGGATCGTTCTTCGAGATGGCGCGCGGCTATGGGCGCGGGCAGGTCATTGGCCTCGCCCGCATGAACGGACAACCGGTCGGTATTCTGGCCAATGACGGCCGTTTCTATGCAGGCGCGATGACCGCAAACGGCGCGGTCAAGGTCCGGCGCTTCGTCGAATTCTGCCAGACCTTCCACCTGCCGATCATCGCCTTCGTCGACGAGCCGGGCTTCATGATCGGCAGCCAGTCGGAGAATGCGGGCACGATCCGCGCCGGGACGGCGGCGGTGCTGGCGGTGGCGGACTGCACCGTGCCCTGGGCCTCGGTCGTGGTGCGCAAATCCTTCGGCGTGGCGCAGAGCGCCCATTACGGGCCCGACGCCTATATCCTGGGCTGGCCCTCGGCGGAGATGGGCGCGCTGCCGGTGGAAGGCGGCGTCGCGGTCGCCTTCGGCCGCGAGATCGCCGCGGCACCCGACCCGGAGGCCCGGCGGCTGGAACTGGAGCAGCAGATGGCGGCGCGGCAATCACCCGCGGCGCGCGCCGAATCCTTCTCCATGCACGAACTTATCGACCCGCGCGAAACCCGGCCGCGCCTGTCCGCCTGGATCGAATGGATTCAGCCGCTGCTGCCGGACCTGAAAGGGCCGGTCAGTTTTTCGATGCGCTGTTAAAGCGTTACTTCTTCCGGTTGACGAAGGCGGTCATCATCCGGCGCGGTTCGTCGCTGCGATAGGCATCGACATAGGCCTGCATGCCGGCGCGCGCGCCATCCGTCGGCGACATCCGGTCCCAGTCGATAATCAGCCGCTTCTGGATCCGCACCGCCTTCGGCCCGCAGGCCAGCAGCGAGGTGACCCAGCGTTCGCCCGCGTCATCCAGTTCGGCGCCCGGCACCAGCCGTTCCAGATAGCCGATGCGATAGGCTTCCTCCGCATCGATATGGTCGCCCGTCAGCACCAGTTCGCAGGCCTTGCCCCAGCCGATCAGGCGCGGCAGGACCGAGGCCTCCATGCCCGAGGGAATGCCGAAACGCACTTCCGGCATGCCGAATTTCGCGTGGTCAGCCGCGACCCGCATATCGGCGCAGGCGGCGATTTCCATGCCCGACCCGAAACAATAGCCGTTGATACGCGCGATCACCGGCACCGGGAACTGGCGAACCGCATCGCAGACCCGGTGCGTCAGGGTGCTGGACGAATCCGCCTTGGCGAGGTCGAACTCCGCCATTTCCGCCAGGTTGGTACCACCGACGAAGGACCGGTCCCCGGCCCCGGTCAGCACCACGGCGCGCAGGGATTCGTCATGCCGCAATGACGTCATGACGGCAATGAACTGCTCCTTGCCCGCCAGCCCCAGCGCGTTGCGCTTTTCGGGGTTGTTGAAGGTCACCCAGGCAATGCGGCCCGCATCGCCGCGATCGTCAAAGGTGAGTTTTACCAGTTCGTCGGTCATGCATCCTCCGTGACATTCAGCGCCATTGCCTGCGCAACGAGCGCGCTTCCATATTCTGCTTCGGCTTTCCCCTTCGAGAGGACACCGTCCGATATATCCTGCGCCAGCGCATGCGGATCGCGCGCTTCCGGCGCGCCATAGCCGCCGCCGCCGGCCGTTTCCAACCGCATGGATTCGCCGGTTTTCAGTTCGATATAGGTTGATTTCGAGGACCGGCGCTGCGCATCCGGCCGACCGGCATTCTGGATCAGGTCGGCGGTGCCGCCTTCCCCGCCCCCGAACACGCCCGGCGCGGCGATCACATGACTGTCGGAGCGGATCGAGAAGACGATGTCGTCCTGCAGGGCCCGGATCTGCCGGGCGATACCAACGCCGCCGCGATACGTACCCGCACCGCAGGAATCCGGCACCAGCCCGTATTCATCAACCAGCAGCGGGTATTCATGTTCCAGCGCCTCGGCCGGCAGGTTCGATGTGTTGGTCATATGGACATGGACGGCATCCATGCCGTCCTCGGTCGCGCGGGCACCGGCGCCGCCGCCGATCGTTTCCAGATATACGAAGGGTCCGGCCCCACCGCGGCGTTCGCCGGAAAACACGATGGCGGGAATCGCATCATGCCCCGCCGCCATGACATTTTCGTCCGGCAGCAGCGGCGCGAACGCGCCAAAAATGGCGCGGGCGATCTTGTTGCAGGCGATACTGCGCGCCCCCACGGCGGCCGGGTGGCGCGGATTGACCAGGCAGCCTTCCGGCGCGGTGATATCGATGGCTTCGAACATCCCGCCATTCGGCGGCAGGCCGGGATCGAGCAGCGTCTTGATCGAATAATACACCGTCGCGCGCAGGGCGCTGTCCGGCACGTTCATCGCGCCGCGGGCCTGCGGCGCGGTGCCGGTGAAGTCCAGCGTCAGCTGGTCCCCCTTGATCCGCGCCGTCGCGGTAATCGCGACCGGGTCCCCGCCCTGCCCGTCATCATCCAGGTAGCTGGTGCAGGTGTATTCGCCATCCGCCAGCCCCGAGATGCGATTGCGCAACCGCCGGCCGGTATAGGCCAGCAGGTCGTCGACCGAGGCCAGCATGGCGTCCAGACCGGTTTTCGCCGCCAGGGCGCTGGCCATCGCCACCCCGCGCGCGTTGGTCGCGATCTGGACCCGCAGGTCGAGCAAGCGTTCTTCCGGCTCGCGCGTATTGGCGACGATCAGGCGCATGACCCCCTCGTCGATTTCCCCGCCCCGCGCGATACGGATGGCGGGAATGCGGATGCCTTCCTCGAACACGCTGCGCGCCGCGCCGGAAATCGACCCCGGAACCGCGCCGCCCACATCGGAATGATGCGCGATATTGGCGGTAAAGAACCGAACCTGCCCCTCAATCACCACCGGCGAGATGATGGAAATAGCGGGCATATG
>CAXBEC010000333.1:0-4238 GCA_963974145.1 uncultured Alphaproteobacteria bacterium
TCCGTTCCGGGTGGTCGCTGATCACGGCGTCGACACCCCAGGCAAACAGTGTTCCGGCGCGCTCCCTGTCATTGACCGTGTAGCACAGCAGCGGATAGCCGGCGCGGCGGATTTCCTGTGTGATCGGCCTGTTCAGGCTGCGGTGATTGCAGTGCAGGGTGGCGCAGTTCAGCGCCTTCATCTGTTCGCCCCAGTCGCGCCCGATGCGCGACAGCAAGAGGCCCCGCTGGAACATGGGGGCGACTTCCCGGATCGCGGCCAGCGAGGCGGGTGTGAAACTGGAAACAAGCGGCGTCGGCTGGTCCCCCGGCCATTCTTCCCGCAATGTCCGGCCGACCGCCTGACCGGTGGCGGCCTCCCGTCCCGGCGAGGGTTTGATTTCGACATTGGCGCCCATGCCGAGGGATGCCAGCAGGCGGATAGCTTCGCTGAGAGTCGGGATGCCTTCACCGGTGTATTTGTCGGAAAACCATTTTCCCGCGTCCAGCCCCTTGAGCGTGCCAAGGGAGAAGTTTCCCACCGCCCCTTTTCCGTCGGTGGTCCGTTCCAGGGTGTCGTCGTGCATCAGGATCGGAACACCGTCGAGTGACAGGTGGACATCGAATTCGACCCATTTGACGCCCATGGCCGCCGCGGCGCGGAATCCGGCGAGGGTGTTTTCCGGCGCATGCCCGGCGGCGCCGCGATGGCCGATGACACGCGGTAAAGAATGGGACGACGTCATTTTGTGTCCTTTTGAAAAAGATGCCGCGTGGGCATGGTTTCGGAAGGGATCGAGCGGTATTTCCTGGTTCAGTGTTCCGGTCCGGCTGCCGTGCAGCATGGCCCCGGTTTCCGGACCTGCAAACAATCGGATCGTGCCATCGTCAAAGTCGCATCGTCATGCTGCCGATATACCCGGCATAAAGGAGCAGAAGCACGGCGCCTTCCATCCGATTGATCCGCCAACCCGTAACAAGTATCGGCACCAGTATTATCGCCGACACCAAGACGACCCATTGGTCGATATTCAGGATTTCCGGTGCGACGGACAAGGGGTGGAAGATTGCGCCCACGCCAAGCACGCCAAGAATATTGAAAATATTGCTGCCGACCACATTGGCAATGGCGATGTCCGTGTGTCGCCGCCAGGCGGCAACCGCTGTCGCGCCGAGTTCCGGCAGCGATGTTCCAAGCGCCACCACGGTCAGTCCGATGATGGATTGCGGCACGCCGGCCGATTCGGCGAGTGTGACGGCTGAATCCACCAGCAGTGATGCGCCGTAGACTAGCCCCGCAATTCCCGCAAGCAGATGCCAACCGATACTTGGCAGACCGGATGGGGAGGCAGGCATTTCACCGGCTATCTTCGTATGTAAATCAGCCGCGGCATCATGGGTGCGGATGTCGTGGAAATAGGTCCAGGAGACAAAGGCGATGAGCGCCAACACCATTGCCACACCCTCCCAGCGCTCGATGACACCGATATAGCCCAGGACGCATAACAGGACCGACACAGCCACCATGAAGCCTGTGTCGCGGTAGACAGCCTTCGGGTCGCAGACCAAGGGGCAAATCAGGGCACCGACGCCAAGGATCAGAAATGTATTCGCGATATTGCTGCCAACCGCGTTGCCGACGGCGATGTCGACGCTGCCTGTCAGGGCGGCACGGACGGTTACGACCATTTCGGGCGCGGAGGTCCCGAATCCCATGACGGTCAGGCCGATGATCGCGGGCGAAACGCCCATTACCTTTGAGAGCCCGATCGCACCTCGCAATGCCAGTTCACCGCCCAGAACCAGCAGTAGCAGACCGAAACAAAGAAACAGAAATTCCATAAAGCGTTAGGTATCCCGGTTGCTGCCACGCAGCGCCAGACATGGAAAGACCGCCGCGACAGTTCAAGGAATAAAACGAAATCGATCGGCATCGCGGGTCAGGTATTGCGCGATGGCAGCGTATGGAGATAACACTGATGGTTGATTTTGACGGCGAGAAGAGGGCAATGTTATAGAATGCACAGCCAACATATTCGTAATTTTGAATTCGATACTGAGGAGACGCGAAAATGGGTTACAGCCTGAAGCAGTTTTCCACCGATTGCCACAACATCCTGGCGGCGGAGCCGGGGCCGGAGGGGCTGGAAAAGGTCCGCGTCGCGCTTGAAAAGGCATTGGTTGATCCCGAATTTGTCGCGGAAAACATCGGTCCGGACGAGGATTCGCCCCGCAAGCTGCTGTACCAGGATCCGGAGCTCGATTTCTGCATCTTCGCCCATGTCCGCGGCAACAAGGCGGTCAGCCCGCCGCATGATCACGGCAGGACCTGGGCGATTTACGGCCAGGTTTCCGGTGTGACGGAAATGACGCTCTGGAAGAAGCTGTCCGAGCCGAAAGACGGCAAGCCCGGCACGGTCGAGGCGCTGGAGGTTTATGACCTGAAGCCCGGCATGGCCCGTCTGTACGATGTCGGTGTCCTGCATTCGCCAAGCCGCGAGCTGCCGACGCGCCTGATTCGCATCGAAGGCCGCAACATGGATCACGAACCGAAACGCGACCGTTATGTCGAGGTCGAGACGGCGGCCTGATCCGTTTCAAGAGGGAGGACTGTGTGATGGCTTACACGCTGGAATCGTTTGCTGCCAAATGTCACGAATTGCTGAAAGCCGACCCCGGACCGGCGGGGCGGGACAAGGTCGTGGCGGAACTTGAAGACGCGCTGAAGGATGAGGCTTTCATCGCGGAAACGGTTGGTCCGGACTTCAGCGCCGGCCGCGAGATCCTGTATGAGGACAAGGAGCTGGGCTTCTGCATCCTGGCGCATGTCCGCAAGGCGACGAATGCCAGCCCGCCGCATGACCATGGCCCGACCTGGGCGATCTACGGGCAGGCTTCCGGCAGTACGGAAATGACCGACTGGCGCAAGCTGAAGGAGCCGCAGGACGGCAAGCCCGGCGAGGTTGAGTTTGCCGGCAGTTACAGCGTGAAGCCGGGCATGGCCAAGCTGTACAACGAAGGCATGCTGCATTCGCCCGAATGGAAAGCCGAGGCACGGCTGATCCGCCTTGAAGGCCGGAATGTCGAGACCATCAAGCGCGACCGCTACGTCGTCGCCGAAACCGCAGCGTAAACCGTCAACCGGTCGCCGTCTGCGCGGCGGCCGGGATGCGCCCCATCCGGGAACCCTGCGGTCCCAATGGGGACGGAAAGTGAACCATGAACGACGGGGATGAACGTCGCTCGGATGGCCAGAGCATCCTTGTTCGTGTCGCGACGCGGCGGGACGTTCCGGGGATCGTCCGCATGCTGGCGGATGACCCGCTTGGCGCCGGGCGCGAGCAGTATGCGGACCCTCTGCCACAGACCTATTTCGATGCGTTCGACGCCATGCAGGCGCAACCGGGCAATGATATCCTGGTCGCTGAACTGGATGGCAATGTCGTCGGATGCCTGCAGCTCACATTCATTCCGGGGCTCAGCCGCCTGGGGATGATGCGCGCCCAGATCGAAGGGGTGCGGGTGGACGGTCGGTACCGTGGCCGGAAGATCGGCGAATTGCTGATGCAGGATGCGATTGCGCGGTCCCGCACAGCCGGTGCCGGGCTGGTACAGCTGACAACCGATATATCCCGGCCTGACGCCCACCGCTTCTACGAGGGGCTCGGTTTCGTGCGCAGCCATGCGGGCATGAAGCTGTCGCTCGCCTGACCCTGCCGGCTGGCCCTCTTCAGGGTTGTTGACCGGCGCGAGACATCGGGATAGCAGATAGGGTGGCGCAGGCAATTTCGCGGTGGGGAGACCGGTCATGGATGCCAGGTATGATGCTATCGTCATCGGTGCGGGGATCGTCGGCAGCTGCGTCGGGTTCGAACTGGCCAAACGCGGGCTGCGGACCCTGAATATAGACCGCCTGCCGGCGGCGGGCTACGGATCCACCAGCGGGTCCTGCGCGATCATCCGTTTTCACTATTCGACCCTCGATGGCTGCGCGCTGGCCTATGAAGGTGTGTTCATCTGGCGCAAATGGGCCGAACACCTCGGCGTAACCGATGAACGGGGGCTTGCCGAGTTCCGCAATGCCGGCTGCATGGTGCTACGCAGCGAGGCGAACGACTACCTGCATCCGCTGTGCGCGCGGATGGACGAGATCGGCATTCCCTGGGAGGACTGGGACCGGGACCGGATCCTGCAGAAGCTGCCCTTTCACGACCTGCGCCGCTTCGCGCCGGCCAAGCGCATGGAGGATGCGGGGTTCGG
>CAXBEC010000334.1:0-4236 GCA_963974145.1 uncultured Alphaproteobacteria bacterium
GCCGACAAGGACTATATTGTCGCCGACGGCAAGGTTGTGATCATCGATGAATTCACCGGCCGCATGATGGAAGGACGGCGCTTTTCCGAAGGGCTGCATCAGGCGCTCGAAGCAAAGGAAGGCGTTACGGTTCAACAGGAAAACCAGACGCTGGCGTCAATCACCTTCCAGAACTATTTCCGCCTGTATCCGAAACTGTCCGGCATGACCGGTACCGCGTTGACGGAAGCAGGCGAATTTGCGGAAATCTACGGGCTGGAAGTTGTCGAGGTTCCAACCAATAAAAACATGATCCGCAACGATCAGGATGACGAGGTTTACCGCACCCGGCGCGAAAAATTCGACGCCATCGTCAAACAGATTGAGGAATGCCGCGCGCGGCAGCAACCCGTGCTGGTTGGTACCGTCAGCATCGAAAGTTCAGAAGCACTGTCCGCGGTGCTTAAGGAACAAAAGATAAAGCATAATGTCCTGAATGCCCGTCAGCACGAACAGGAAGCCTTCATTATTGCCGATGCGGGGATACCGGAGGCCGTGACAATCGCTACCAACATGGCGGGCCGCGGAACCGATATCCAGCTTGGCGGCAATCTTGAAATGCGGCTGATCCGCGAATTGAGCGATATCGACGACGACGCCAAACGCGAAGCGCAAACGCGGGAAATCGAAGCCGAAATTGCCGAAAAGAAAAAAATCGTGCTGGAAGCCGGCGGGCTTTATGTGCTCGGCACAGAACGGCATGAATCGCGCCGGATCGACAACCAGTTGCGCGGCCGGGCCGGCCGGCAGGGCGACCCCGGCGATTCCAAGTTCTTCGTCTGCCTGGAAGATGACCTGATGCGCATCTTCGGGTCGGAGCGCATGGATTCGATGCTCCGCAAGCTGGGGCTGGAGGATGGCGAAGCGATCATCCACCCCTGGATCAACAAGGCACTGGAAAAGGCGCAGCAGAAGGTCGAGGCGCGCAATTTCGATATCCGCAAGCAGCTCCTGAAATATGACGATGTCATGAATGACCAGCGCAAGGTCATTTATGAACAGCGCAAGGAACTGATGCGCGCGGAAGACGTTCAGAAAGACGTGCTGGAAATGCGCCAGCAGATAATCGAGGACCTGGTGGCAAGCTGCATTCCACCCGGCGTTTATTCCGAACAATGGGATATCGACCGGCTGCATACGGAATGTCAGCGCCTGTTCGGACTGGACCTGCCGGTGCAGGACTGGGCGAAGGAAGAAGGCATCGCCGACGAGGAAATCGAAGAGCGGATCAATGACGCCGTTGGCCGCAAACTCGCCGGAAAGGTTGCGAATTACGGCGCGGAACTGATGCGCATGGCGGAAAAAAGCCTGCTGCTGCAGATTCTGGATCAAAGCTGGAAGGAGCACCTGCTTCAGCTCGATCACCTGCGGCAGGGAATCAATCTGCGCGCCTACGCGCAGCGCGACCCGTTGAACGAATACAAAAGCGAAGCCTTCACCATGTTCGAGATCATGCTGAACAATGTGCGGGAAACGGTGACCAGCGTCCTGTGCCACATCGAGTTTCAGACGCAGGCGCCGCCGGAACAGATGTTCCAGCGCGAACAGCCGGAAATGGAAGAAGCACACGCCGCCCCGGCGGGAATTGCCGACGAAACCACCACTGTTGCGACGCGGCGGCGTCCTGCGGCCGAGGTCATACCTGGAGACCCCGAAACATGGGGCAAGGTGCAGCGCAATGCTCCGTGTCCCTGCGGGTCAGGCAAGAAATACAAACACTGCCACGGCAAGCTCTGAAATCGGGCGGTAGCGGTTAAGCGATACCGCGGTCGCCCATACGCAGGAATTTTTCGCGGCGCTGCCGGCGCAATGTCGCACCATCCAGTCCCCGCAATGCTTCCAGGGCATCGGCCAAAGCGTTCCCGACAGCTTCTATCGCCTTGCCAGGTTCACGATGCGCGCCGCCCACCGGTTCGGGTACGATTTGATCGATGACACCGAATTCCAGCATATCCTGCGCGGTAAGCCGCAGGGCCTCCGCCGCCACACGCGCCTGATCGACACTCCGCCACAGGATGGAGGAACAGGCTTCGGGCGCGATAACCGAATAAATGCTGTGTTCAAGCATCAGCACCGTATTCGCCGCAGCAAGCGCCATGGCACCCCCTGAACCGCCTTCACCGATAACCACACTCACCAATGGCGTTTCAAGACCAAGGCAGGTTTCTATCGACCGGGCGATGGCTTCGGCCTGGCCGCGCTCTTCCGCCCCGACCCCGGGATAGGCCCCGGTCGTGTCGACAAAGGTCAGGACCGGCAGATTGAAACGGTCCGCCAGCGCCATCAACCGTTGCGCCTTGCGGTAGCCTTCAGGCCGCGCCATGCCAAAATTGCGCATTACCCGTGCCGTCGTGTCAGCGCCCTTTTCCGTACCGATTGCGACACAGGAATAGCCCCGAAAGCGCCCGATTCCACCAATAACGGCCAGGTCTTCGGCATAGGCCCGGTCTCCCGCCAGAACCGTGAAATCGTCTATCAGGGCATTGAGGTAGTCGATGCAATGCGGCCGTTCCGGTTGCCGCGCAACCTGTACCTTCTGCCAGGGATCAAGGTTGGAATAGGTCTGGCGCAGCAGGCGATCAGCCTCGTTCTGCAACTTCCCGACTTCATCGGCAATATTGATATTGCCGGAATCAGACAGGTGCCTCAATTCCTCGATCTTGTTTTCGAGTTCGGCGATCGGTCGTTCGAATTCCAGGAAAGTACTCATTTTATGTGGCTGTCCGCATTTTTCATGGAGTTACGGCCAAATTTTCTGGCGGCCATTGCAAGGGGATGCGCCCTGTCGACCAGTGACTGCAACCGGGCATCGAGAACATGCGTATAGATCTGTGTCGTCGAAATGTCAGCATGTCCCAGCATTTTCTGCACACTGCGCAAATCCGCCCCGTTGGCCAGCAGGTGGCTGGCGAAGGCATGGCGTAGCACATGCGGGCTCACAAGGCCCGGATCGATATTCGCGACGATCGCCAGTTTTTTCAGAATCTGTGCGAAGCGCTGGCGGGTGATGTGCCCTTCCACGCCGCGCGACGGAAACAGCCAGCGCGATTCGCCTCCCGCCGGAACATGCTTTCGGCGCACCTTCTTGTATTCGTCCACGGCCTCGCAGGCTGGCCTGTTCAGGGGCACCATCCGTTCCTTGTCGCCTTTGCCGCGCACAATCAGGAATTCGCGATCCCGCGCGCAGGCGGACAGCGGCAGGCTGACCAGTTCCGAAACCCGCAATCCGGTCGCGTATAACAATTCCAGCATGGCGGCAATACGCAGCCCGTTCGCGTCGCTGCTCCGTCGCGCCGCGGCCAGCAACCGCGTCACATCATCTTCACTCAGCACTTTCGGCAAGACGCGGCCCTGGCGCGGGCTGTCCAGCACAACGGTCGGATCATCCGCCCGCACGGCATCGACATGCAGGAAGCGATGGAATTGCCGTATGGACGATAGCCGCCGTGCCGCCGTGCTGGGGGCGACCGCAGCGTCAAAACTCGCCAGATACTGCCGGATATCGTCACTCGATGCCGTTTCCGCTGTCCCGCCGATTGACCGGAGATACGCGATATAGTTCTGCAGATCGCGGCCATAGGCCGTAATCGTATTCAATGACGCGCCGCGCTCCGCAGCCATCATTTCGAGGAAAGGTTCAAGCAGATCCGAGATAGCCTAAACCCCCGCCTGTACAGCAATTTCGAGTGCGAACCGGCGCGCTTCCTGACCCAGACCAACCTGGCGCAAGGCGGATACAATTTCCGCTAGCACAGCCATATCCATATCGGCAAGCCCGGATTCGCCTAATATCAGCGCCGCAAGCATGACCGTTTCACCGCGCCGACCCTGGTTCGCCGCTCGAATCATCATCGCGCGGCTTGCGGGATCCGGCGTTACCGCCATCCGCCCCTCGGAATCCCCCAGCAGGGCGCGCCATTCGGCGTCACCGATAACAGCGCCCGCCGCGGCCAAAAGTGTATAGGCGTCGGCAATACGATGTGCGGCTGTTTCCGGTTCAATTGTCCGTAATGCCATGCGCCAGGCCTCGGCACCGGGCATATCCGCCCGGATTTCCACCTTTGCATCTTTCAAATCAACCGGGGCCGGTTGCACTGCGCTCAGCATCGGAAGGACGGATACATGCGTGCGCCCTGCAGGCTGCGGCGCCGCCCCGACCGCAAGTGGCGATTCAACCGGTGCCGTAGCCGGTACGGA
>CAXBEC010000335.1:0-4229 GCA_963974145.1 uncultured Alphaproteobacteria bacterium
TCCAGAGCAGGACCAGCCCGCCGGTATCCAGCCTCAGCCAGATAATGGACAGCATTGCGATTCCGAGATACGCCGTCCCCGCCGCCAGCAGTATTCTTTCCGGATCGCGGCGCAATATGGCTATGACCGCCACCATGGCCACACCAGCGGCGACCCAGCCCAGTGCCAACTCATAGCCATGGACGGACAGGATGAGCGGACAGGCACCAAGCAGGATAACCATTATGGCGCGGATCGCCGCGCCACCGCTGCAAAGGCGGGAATATTCCCAGCCCATTGCCGCCCCGATCAGGACAATAAAAAGGGTGAAAAACCATCCGCCCAACCAGACCATCGCCACCGACAGCGGCAGTATCACCGCGGCTGACAACACGCGGAGAGTCAGGTTGGAAAGTTCAGGCCGGGCCGACGGCCGCGCCATAACGTCGCTCGCGATTATTGAATTCACGAACCGCAACATCAAAATCCTCAGCCGAAAAATCGGGCCAGAGCGTGTCCAGAAAGACCAGTTCCGTATAGGCAAGCTGCCATAACAGGAAGTTGCTGATGCGCAATTCGCCGCTCGTCCGGATCAGGAGATCGGGATCGGGAATATCCGCCGTGTAAAGCCGCGATGCCACCATGTCTTCATTTATGGATTCCGGATCCAGCGCACCGCTGGCCGCATCGCGCGCCAGGGATCGCGCCGCCGCGACCATTTCCTGGCGGCCCCCGTAACTCAGCGCCAGAATCAGGGTCAGGCGCTTGTTCTCCGCCGTTCTCGCCTCGGCCCCTTCGATCAGTTTGACCAGGTCGGGTTCGAACCGTTCGCGGTCGCCAACGACCATCAGGCGCACCCCCTTGCGGTGCAGTTCCGCTATTTCCGACTTGAGGTAGATACGCAGCAACCCCATGAGGTCGCCGATTTCCTGCTTGGGGCGGTTCCAGTTTTCTGCCGAAAACCCGAAAAGCGTCAGGTACGAAATGCCAAGTTCGGCAGCCGCTTCGACCGTTCGCCGGACCGCTTCGGCGCCATTCCTGTGGCCCATTGCCCGCGGCAGGCCGCGCGCCTTGGCCCAGCGCCCGTTACCATCCATGATAATGGCTACGTGATCGGGTGGCGTTACACCGCCGGAGTCTTCTGCTATGGAAACCACTGCATCATACCTGCATGATTTCCTGTTCCTTGACCTGAAGCGTCTGGTCGATCTTCTTGATATGCTCGTCGGTCAGTGTCTGGACTTCATCGCCATACAGGTGCTGGTCGTCCTGCGAAATATCGCCGTCCTTCTCAAGTTTCTTCAGGCGGTCCATGCCGTCGCGCCGCACATTGCGAACCGCAACCCGCGCCTGCTCCGCGTACCGGCTGGCCACTTTGGCCAGTTCCGCACGACGCTCTTCGCTCAAATCCGGGACCGGAATACGGATCGTCGTTCCCTCGGTCTGCGGATTAAGGCCCAGACTGGATTCGAGGATCGCCTTTTCAACCGCCTTGACCAGCCCCTTGTCCCACACCTGGATTGACAGAAGACGGGCTTCGGGAACACTGATCGTCCCGACCTGGTTCATCGGCATCTGCGCCCCGTAGGCATCGACCGTAATCGGTTCCAGCAGAGCGGTCGTCGCACGCCCCGTACGCAGACCGGCGAGTTCCCGCCCAAACGCTTCCAATGCACCGTCCATGCGGCGCGCTATATCGTCCAGATCGATGTCCGCCATCGTTTCAGCCCCCCAGAACAGATTTCATGCAGATCAGCATTCCTGCATATTCATCTGCTGTTCAAAACAATCCGGCGCCGCACCGTCAGTTCGAAATCTTGGTGAAGCGGCCGCCGCCCATCATAACATCAACGAATGCGCCGGCATTGTGAATCGAAAATACGACAATCGGAATATCATTTTCACGGGCAAGCGATATGGCCGCGGCGTCCATGACCCGTAAATCGCGGGATAACACGTCCATATAGGTCAGTTCGTCATACCGCGTCGCCGCCGGATCCTTCTCCGGGTCCGCGCTGTATACGCCGTCTACCTTGGTCGCCTTGAAGATGACTTCACTTTCCATTTCGGACGCCCGCAGCGCCGCCGCCGTGTCGGTCGTGAAAAACGGGTTACCGGTACCCGCGGCGAATATGACCACCCGTCCCTTTTCCATGTGACGGATCGCACGGCGCCGGATATAGGGTTCGGAAATTGACTGCATCGGGATCGCGGAAAGAACCCTCGTCTGCGCGCCGATTCGCTCCAGGGCACTCTGCATCGCCAGTGCATTTATGACGGTTGCAAGCATGCCCATATAATCGGCACTGGCGCGTTCCATTCCTTCCGCGGCGCCGGAAACGCCGCGAAAGATATTACCGCCACCAATCACCATGCAGATTTCAACGCCAAGGTCATGCACCGCTTTGACGTCGGCCGCGATCTGACTGACGATCACGGGATCAAGGCCGTATTCCCGCTCTCCCATTAGGGCTTCGCCGGAAAGTTTTAGCAACACCCGTCGATAAATCGGTTTAGCCGTATCTGACATGAGTTGCGTCCCGACGCGCCCGCTCCGTTTTTCTGGTGTTAGCCGGCGAGTGTTGCCGCAACCTCGTCCGCGAGGTTTTCTTCTTTCTTCTCGATGCCTTCGCCCAGAACATAGCGAACGAACGCCTTCACCTTGACCGGCGCGCCAACAGTTTTGGCCGCGTTTTCAAGAACCTTCGAGATTTTCGTCTCATTATCGATGACGAAGACCTGTTCCAGCAGCGCGACTTCTTCATAATACTTGCGCAGTCGTCCCTCGACCATCTTGCCGATGATTTCCTCGGGCCGGCCACTGTCGCGGGCCTGTTCAGTCAGGAGGTTACGCTCACGTTCGAGATTGTCCGGATCGATATCGGCAATCGCGACACATTGCGGCTGCGCTGCTGCGATATGCATCGCAAGCTGCTTGCCAAGCGCATCCAGTTCACCCGTATCGCCATCGGACTCAAGGGCGATAAGGACGCCGATTTTCCCGATGCCATCGGCCAGCGCACTGTGCACATAGGACACGACGGTGCCCTTGTCCACGGACAGCGCAACGCAGCGCCGCAGTGACATATTCTCACCGATCGTCGCGATCAGCTTCGTCAGTTCCTCGGAAACCGCATGACCCGCACCGGGATATGTCGCCGCAGCAAGTGCTGCCAGGTCGCCATTCGCCGTTACCGCCAGGCCAGTGACTCCCTTCACGAATTTCTGGAAATCGGCATTTCGTGCGACGAAATCGGTCTCGGCATTGACTTCGACCATGGCACCGGTCGCGCCATCAACTGCAGTGCCGACCAGTCCTTCGGCGGCGACACGCCCGGATTTTTTCGCAGCAGCGGACAGGCCTGCCTTGCGCAACCAGTCGACGGCTTCTTCGATTTCGCCATTCGTTTCGGTCAGCGCCTTCTTGCAGTCCATCATCCCCGCGCCGGTCTTATCCCGCAATTCCTTGACGAGCGAAGCCGTGATATTCGCCATTGTAACCCTCTACCTTAAATATTCATCAGTTCTCATTGAAAACAAAACAAATATGCTCTGTCCCCAACGATTGGTGTAACCTACCCCTGTCAGGACGGCGTCGCTTCTTCCGCTGCTGGTGCGGCGACCGCGGCAGCAGGTTCTTCTGCGACGGTTTCCGCAACCTCCGGAAGCGATTCTTCCTCCAGTTCCGCGGATTCACCGATATCTACGCCTGCAGACCGCAATTCCGCCTGAAGCCCGTCCAGAACAGCGCCCGAGATGAGATCGCAATACAGCGAAATTGCCCGCATGGCGTCGTCATTGCCCGGGATCGGGAAATCGATGCCCTTGGGATCGGAGTTGCTGTCCAGAATGGCGACAACCGGAATACCGAGCTTCTGTGCCTCGGCTACCGCGATCGACTCCTTGTTGGTATCCACGATGAAGAGGATATCCGGCAGGCTGCCCATTTCCTTGATGCCACCCAGCGCACGCTCCAGCTTGTCGCGCTCGCGGGTCAGGTTCAGCAATTCGCGCTTCGTCAGCCCGATATCTTCTACCGAAAGCTGCTCTTCAATATCGCGCAACCGCTTGATCGAATTGGATATAGTCTTCCAGTTCGTCAGCATACCGCCGAGCCAGCGGTGATTGACGAAGTACTGGCCGCACCGCGTTGCCGATTCGGCGACGATTTCCGCCGCCTGCCGCTTGGTGCCGACGAACAGGACCCGGCCGCCACCGGCTGCAACTTCACGGATCGCTTCAAGCGCCCG
>CAXBEC010000336.1:0-4223 GCA_963974145.1 uncultured Alphaproteobacteria bacterium
ATGCCGCAATGGACGGTTGAACCGGCAGGGCCAGTCGGCGTGATGTCACGCGGGATTGCGGCAATCGGATCGACTGCAAACCCGTCAAAATCGCCTCCCGGCGGGCAAAAACCGCAATCGCTCCCATTCCGAAAATCGCGCTGGCGTGAACGCGGCGATCAGGCGGCCCGCAACGCCGTGGCCTGGGCGCGCGCTGTCCGGGCCTCTGCTATCGCGTCGCATTGTTCCAGTGCATCGGCATACATTGACCATGACGGCGCGCTTGTCGGCGCCAAATCGGTACGCTCCGCCAGCAGCACCCTTGCCAGATCATGGCGGCCATCCTTGATTGCCGCGTTGATCAGCATGCGTTCCCAGACATCGCGCTGTGCCCAACTGCCACCCAGCGGCAACATGCGGTAGCGGGCCTGCATCATGATCTCGATCACTCTGGCGTAATTTTTCACGCCGTGGGCCATGATCGCTTCGGCGACCGGGATCCCGGCATCGCGATAAATTTGCGCCACACTGACGGCGTCGCCGGGATGCGCATCCGCAAAATCCCGCATGGAATCGAGTAACGACTGTGCTTCCTTACGGCGGCCGGCCATGGTCAGCCCCATCATGTAATGCAGGTCATTGAAGGGCCGCAGCCGCGTTTCCGGTTTGCCGGCACAGATATCAGCCACCGATTCCCAGCGGTCGCCGACATCAATGCCCAGCATGTCGAGCCGCATCAGCATGCTGGACGCATTGCCGATATCGATATTGTCTTCGGAGGGCTCGGGCCAGTATTCCCGGTCATAGGCGGCCAGCACATCGTCGAAGCGTTCCAGTTCCAGATAATGCAGCGCCCGGTGCCACCACATGTGCCGGGCGAAGATGCCGCGTTTCTGCCAGGCGGCTTCATGCGCATCGACCCAGTCGATACCTTCCTGCCGGCGGCCCTGCGCTTCCAGCACATGGGCGACGCAATGGCCGGCCCAGATATCGTTCTCGTTGATTTCCACCGCGCGCTTGCCCAGCGGTTCAGCGCGCGCCAGATCGTGATTTTCCTCCAGGGAAAACGCCCGGCAGCCGAGCACATAGCCGTAACCGGGCACGGATTCATCCCAGCGCGGCATGACCCGGGCCATGGAATCGCGCATCTGCGCCAGGTCGCCGAGGAAGAAATGCATGGTATGGGCGATCCGCAGCGCCAGGATGTCATGCGGATGGTCGATCAGGATGGAATCCCAGATGTTGTTCATACGGCGGATATCGCCGTCGCACCACGCGGCCAGCGCCTCGACATGACTGCGTTCGCGCGGCGTTGCATCCACCGCCAGATTCCGCGCCTTCGCGAGTGCGTCGTGGCCCTGCGCCACCAGATGGGCATGCGCCGGCAGCATGTTGAAATACCCGCGCAGGATCTGTCCCATGATCATGTCGGGATCGACCTCGGAGACACGTTTCAGCAAAAGGACGGCGTCGCGGCCCGATGCGAGAAGGGCATCTACACTGTCGTCGAACGCGTCCACTGCCGCCTGGCTGGACGCGGTATATGCCAGTCCGCGCTTGTCATAATACATGAAACACTGTCTCCATTTTCATCCGCCAATTCGCGCATTGTAGCATCCGGATTCAAACATTCGATAACTCGAATGCGATAAATGTATTCACACCGGACCGGCTTCGAACGGGAAGGCGAGTGAAATCTGCAGGCCGGGATCGCTGTCGCCGAGCGACAACCTGGCGCCGTGCAATTTGGCGACCGCCGCAACAAGGCTCAGGCCGAGGCCGCTGCCCGGGATATCCTGCGCGTCCTCCAAACGCACGAACCGTTCCAGCACCCGGTCCCGGTCACCTTGTGGAATGCCGGGGCCGGTATCGCTGACCGTCAGGACAACAGTAGTGTCGTCCCGCTCAAGGGACACCTGTATCTGCCCGCCCTTCGGCGTGAACTTGACCGCATTGTCCAGCAGGTTCGCGACGGTTTGCGCCAGCAATTGCCGGTGGCCGTGGATTTCAACATCAGGGGAAACCTTGATCGCCAGATCCAGTCCCGCGTTTTCGGCAATTGGCTGATACAACTCGCTGAGGTCATTCACCAGGCTGGAAAGGTCAATGCAGTCGAGCGTGAGCTGCCGGCTGCCGGCCTCGGCCTGCGCGATACTGATAAGCGCCTCGAAGGTACGCAGGATCGTGGCAAGTTCCGTTTCGGTTTGCGCCAGCGCCTGGCGATACGCCTCGGGGTCGCCTCCCTTGCGCAGCGCCTGTTCTATGATGCTTTTCGTGTGGGTGAGGGGGCTTCGCAGGTCATGCGCCAGGCTGTCCGTGATCGCCCGCATGCCCGTCATCAGGGAGTCGATCTGGTCAAGCATCAGGTTGATGGTCTGGGCCAGTCGGTCGAATTCGTCGCCGCTGCCGGTCAGCGGCACGCGCTGCGACAGATCGCCGTTGACGATTTCCGTGCTGGTGGCGCGCACGGCGTCAACACGCCGCAGGCTGTAACGGCCGATAATGGCGCCACCGGCCAGCCCGAGAAGCAGCACGGGGACAAGCGCCCAGGCCAGGGCATCAACCATGGTGCTGCGAAAATCGTCCCGCGCCTGCGTGTCCCGGCCGACAAACAGGTTATAGCCGCCCAGCAGGCTGAACGCCCGGCCCCGGATCACATGCAGCGCGCCGCTGGCATCGTTGCGCCGCTGGAGGTTCGCCTCGACCCAGCCGGCGTCATCGGCCTGGATATCGGGCCAGGCTGACAGGTTGCCGGCGAGGGGTTCCAGCCGCCGGTTGGCAAGGAGATAAACCCCGAGCGGATTACCCTGCGGGCCGCTGCGTTCGCGGATGACGGTCAGCAATTGCGCCAGGCCTTCATCGCGATACTGTTCGGCCAGCCCCCGGATCTCGGCTTCTATGGTTTCATTCGTCTGGCGGTCGATCAGTTGCGCGGTGGACCAGTAAACGAAGGATAGCAGCGCAAGCAGGGTGACGCTCAGCAGCAGCAGGTAGAACAGGGCTATCTGAAAGCCGGATGTCCGGAAAATTCTAATCTGCACTGATCGAATACCCGCCGCCCCGATGCGTATGTATCAGGGCCTTGTCGAAGCCCCGGTCGATCTGTTGTCTGAGACGGCTGATATGGACGTCGACGACATTGGTCTGGGGGTCGAAGTGAAAATCCCAGACACCCTCAAACAGCATGGTCCGCGTCACCACCTGCCCGGCGCGCCGCATCAGGTATTCGAGCAGCTTGTACTCCTGGGGACGCAGATCAATGAGCCGGTCGGCCCGCATTACCTTCCGGGACAGAAGATCCATCGTCAGGTCGCCGACCCGCAGAGTCGTCTGCTGCGCCATGGAGGATGGTCGCCGGAGCAATGCTTCGAGCCGGGCATGCAGTTCGGAAAACGCGAATGGTTTGGTCAGGTAGTCATCGCCGCCGGCACGCAGGCCCGTGACCCTTTCGTCCACATGGGCAAGGGCACTCAGGATAAGTACGGGAGTATTGATCCGGGCAGCACGCAGGGATTTGATAATCGACAGGCCGTCCAGTTCCGGCAGCATCCGGTCCACGATGATGGCGTCGTACTGTCCGCCGATAGCCATCCGCAGGCCATCCGGCCCGGTGGACGCGAGATTCGATGAAAATCCCGACTCACCGAGTCCCTTGACGATGTAGTCCGCAGTTTTCGTGTCGTCTTCGATAAGCAATATGCGCATGAAGTTGCCAATCGGGGTGCTGTGCCATGCCTCGTGTAGATCGTTTGCACCGTTATATGGGGCGTCTTGCATGGCCGTTGCAATCCTTGGGGGACGTTGAAATCGTGATGGTTAGGAAACGGGCGGGCCGATTGTGTATCGGACCGGCCCGTACTTGTGCAGAGATATGCCGGGGTCTCAGGCCGCGGCGGGCTTCAGGGCGAGAAACAGGTCATGCCCCTGGCGGTTGATCAGTAACAGAACGGCCGCCTTGGTTTCGGACTTCTGGACCAGCGGATCGATTTCCGAAGGTGACGTCACCGGCACGCTGCCGACTTTCTTTATGATGTCGCCCGGGCGCAGTCCCTGTTCGAAGACCGAGCCTTCCTTCACGTCGAGAACCAGGACACCGCTTTCATCTTCGGCAACCCGGTATTCGGCGCGGCGTTCCGGGGTCAGTGCCGCCAGATCGGCACCGAGAGCCTTTGAGTGGTGGCTGCCGGTACCGGAATCCCCGGTTGTTGCGGCGGCCATCTGCGCCTGATTTGGCTGCTGACCCG
>CAXBEC010000337.1:0-4208 GCA_963974145.1 uncultured Alphaproteobacteria bacterium
TTTAGATCTATAAAATATAAAACTACATAACAATTCTGGCGTTACGTCAGGTATATTAGGTCACTGGAAAAGATAATTCTCTATTCCGGGGTTGGTTTATTGTCCTGAGAAACCTGCATCGACCGGATATTGCTGCAGAAAATGCGCAGCAACGCCACGATGAACGTATCCGCCTCGCTCATTTTTTCCTGAAACAGCCTGTCGGGAATGGCGATGCACACGCTCGGCTTGGTCGCGGTGGCTGATGCCATACGCGCCGAATTGTCGATCAGCGCCATCTCGCCAAAGATGCCCCCGGCGGAAACCGTGCCAAGCACCCGTTTTTCGCCGTTTTCCGAGACCCAGATTTCGATTTCGCCACTTTGGACGACATAGGCCGCATTGCCCGGGTCTCCCTGGCGGAAGATCGGCGTCCCCTCGGCATAGGTTTTCCGGTCCAGAACCTGCAGGCCATTTTTCTGACTGGACATACCGTTTCTTCTCCCGGTTATCGGTCAGGACAAGGGTGTCTCGACGTCGACCGCCGACCCCGCGCTCAGATTCAGGACATCGGCGGCGGCGCCACAGTTTACGGCAATTTCCACCATGCCGCTTGAATTTTCGTACCAGAAGACCTGTCCCCGTTGTACGTCGGAAAACACCCGCGCGTGGCGGACGGTTACATCGCCAACACGAATCACCGAATTCGGGTCACAGGATATGGCGCGAAGCCCGCTGACCGCGTTACCAAACCGGTCGATATAAATGATCGCGGGCAGGTCGTCGGGCCAGTCGGCGCCGGGACGGGACTGATCGCCGCGCCATCCGTCGGCCAGTTCCGTTACCGCCGGAACGTCCCCCTGCGCCAGCCGCGCGGCCACCGGCGCGAAAAGGTCGCGCCCGTGAAAGGACGGTGCCAATCGCGCCGGTCGCCAGTCGATCCGCCATTGGCGGACGGAATCCGCCTGCCGCTGCAGGATTTCGAACAACCCTTCGCCGGGTCCCGTAAACCAGCGGCCATCCGCTTCGACGATTACCGGCGGCCGGTCACCGCCAACACCGGGATCGACCACAGCAACGCAAACCGCGCCCGGCGGCATTTCCGGTACCAGCGCGGCCAGAATATAGGCGGCGCTGCGCGGGTCATGCCGCGGCGCATCATGCATCAGGTCGATAACCGGTTCACCCGGCGCCTGCTCGGCCAGCACGGCCTTCATCTGCCCCACATAGGGCCCTTCGAAGCCGAAATCGGTAAACAGCAGGATCATGTCAGGAAGATGTTACGGCAATGCGACCGTCCGAATACAGGGACGGCGCCAAAACAAAACCGCCCGGACCATATTCTGATCCGGGCGGTTCGCATCCCCTTGCAGGGGCCGGGTACTATTCGCGGTTGCCGAACAGGTGCAACAGCATGATGAAGAGGTTGATGAAGTCGAGATACAGGCGCAGCGCCCCGTAAATCGCCTTTTTCTGCGAAACATCGCCGCTGTCGCTGGCGTTGTATTCCGATTTGATGTTCTGCGTGTCATAGGCGGTGAGCCCGACAAACACCAGCACCCCGACAATCGAGATGATGAAGTGCATCATGCTGGACTGCAGGAAGATGTTCACGACGCTGGCGATCACGATGCCGATCAGCCCCATGAACAGGAAGCTGCCCATACCGGTCAGGTCACGCTTGGTCGTATAGCCATACAGGCTCATGGCCGCAAAAACGCTGGCGGTGATGAAGAAGACCCGCGCGATGCTTGTGCCCGTATAGGTCAGGAAGATATGCGTCAGGGACAGGCCCATCAGGCCGGCAAAGGCCCAGAACAGGAGCTGTACCGTCGGCGCGCTGAACCGGCGCATGGCCGGCGCAATCATGAAGACGAAGGCGAGCGGCGCAAATGTGACGACCCAGCCCAGGATCGACGGCTGCAGCCCGCCGGTCGCGGACTGCGTATACAGCGCGCTCAGAACTGCGGGCGTGTTCGCGGCCGTAAAGGCCACGACCCCGGTCAGGGCCAGCCCGATCGACATGTAGTTGTAGACCTGGAGCATATAGCTCCGCAGACCTTCATCGATATCGGCACGGCTTGTGGTGCCGGTGCCCATGGAAATCGTACGTTGCCGTGGCGTCAAAGCCATTTTCTGCCCCCTTTGAGCAATCTGAAAGTTCAACCCGGGTGTAATATCGGGGTGTTCTGGTAGAAATTCAACCGGATACCCCCTTTAAATCGATGAATAATATTATTCGTTCCGCAACAGCGGTGCGGCTTTCCGGCCCAATGCGGACCATGTCCCGGCGGTTCCGACCAGAACGGTCGCCGCCAGGCAGGCAAACGCCGTCGCAATGACCGCCCCGGGCACGAAGATCCAGTCCGCCTGCATCAGACGCGTCACGATTCCCCAGGCCGCCGCCGTGCCGACGAGCCCGGCGATTGCGGCGGTAACGATGCCCAGCAAACCGAATTCGATCAGGAAGGCGAACAGTACGTCCCGGCGCGTGGCGCCCAGCACCTTGAGGACAACCGCGTCGTAAATCCGCTGTTTGCGGCTGGCCAGGATCGCCCCGGTCAGGACCAGCAGCCCGGTCAGGATCGCGACGCCGGCGACCGAACGGATTGCCGTGGCGAGGTTGCCGACAACCTCGCGCAGCCGTGTGAGGATTTCCCGCACCCGTATTGCAGTAACGTTGGGAAACTGGCCGATGACGGCATCTTCCAGCGCCACCTCGCGGGCGGGGTCATCGGCGCGGGCGGTTGCAATATGCGATTGCGGCGCGCCATCCAGCACGCCCGGCGACAGGATCATGACAAAATTGATCGAGAAACTGTCCCAGTCGATCCGGCGCAGGCTGGCGATTTCGGTTTCGAATTCCCGGCCCAGCACGTTCAGCGTGACCTTGTCGCCGATACCGATACCGAAGGCACGCGCCGCGCCTTCATCAAAAGACAGCAGCGGCGGGCCGCTGTAATCGGCCGGCCACCACCTGCCCTCGACAATTTCACTGCCTTCACCGGGCGCCTCGCGGGCCCATGTCAGCCCCCGGTCGCCGCGCAGCACCCAGCCGTAATTGGACGGTGCGCGGATCTGGTCAACCGGGACACCGCCAATCGCGGTGATTCTGCCGCGCAGCATGGGCACCCGCCGCACCTGCTCGATACCTGACGTTGCCGCCGCGAGACTGTCGAAACCGTCGACCTGATCCGGCTGGATATCGATGAAGAACAGTCCCGGCGCCTGCTTTGGCAGGGAATCGCCCAGATGCCGGGACAGGTTACCTTCGACCAGCGCCACCGCGATCAGCACCGTCAGCCCCATGCCGAGCGAGGTTGATATCGCGGCCGTCGGCGCGCCGGGACGGTGCAGATTGGCGATGGCAAGCCGCAGATGCGGCTGGCGGATATGCGGCAGGCGCGCCGCCAGGTCCTGAATAACGCTCGCCGACAGGCGGAAAGCCGCCAGCGCCACGGCTGCGCCGGCCACGAAATAGGTCGCCAGCCGACGATCATCCGCGGTGGCAATGACCAGAACCGCAAGCAGGATCACCAGACCCGCCATATTGACGCCCGCACGCCATCCCAGCCGTCCCTCGGTGGTGATCATGTGCCGGAAAAGCGTCGCCGCCGAAATGGCGCGGGCCCGGGCCAGCGGCCAGTAGGAAAAGGTGAAGGTGACAAGGAACCCGAACAGCGCGGCGAGCGCCAGTGGGCGGGCGAACACGCCGAATTCCGGTTCGATGGGCAGGCGACCGGCCAGAAGCGCCCCGGCCGCCAGCGGCAGCAGCCCGCCGACCACCAGCCCAGCAGCAATGCCGATCGATGCCAGGATCATGACCTGGATCAGATAGACCAGGAATACCGTGCCCCCCGGCGCACCAAGGCATTTCAGTGTCGCGATGGTCTGTGTCCGGGACAGCAGGAAGGCCCGCACCGAATTGCCCACGCCGACGCCGCCGACCAGCAGCGCCGTCAATCCGATCACGACCAGGAATACGGAAATACGGTCCACCGCGCGGCCCAGGCCCGGCGATGCGTTTCGGGTATCGCGCACCCGCCACCCTGCATCGGGAAAACGTTCATTGAGTTGCTCCCGCCACGCCGTGACCATGTCCTGCCGTGGCAGCGCGATACGGTAGTGATAGCGGATCAGGCTACCCGGCTGCACCAGTCCGCTGGCTTCCAGACCGGCGCGGCTGACGATAACCCGCAAGCCGAAGGCCAGGCCGCGCCCGGCCTGAT
>CAXBEC010000338.1:0-4203 GCA_963974145.1 uncultured Alphaproteobacteria bacterium
GTTGCCCCTGGCCGGCGTAGCGGCATCGGTAGCGGCAGTGCGGGCAGGGGAGTATCCCCTGCGTCGGGAGCTGAACCTGGTGACCCTGGGGACGCCATCACCGATGGCGACAGCGTTTCTGGACATGGTGCAGAGGGCGTCATTACATCCTGTCATCGAGGCACATCATTTTGTCCCCGCATCCCGGTGACCGCTGGCTAAACGTCGCGCTGATCGGCGCGGCGCTGATGCTGCAGGGGGCGACGCCGGGACCGCGCATGTTCGAACTGTTCCCGACGATCATCTATTCGCTGTTCATCATCCTGCTGGTCGGTAATATCTTCAATCTCGGCATCGGCCGTATCTTCGCCTTCGTCTATGCGAAGCTGGGCGAGCTGCCGGCGCCGCTACTGGTGCCGATCGTGATGCTGATGGCGGTGATCGGTTCCTACAGCTACGAGAACAACCCCTATGACGTGATGGTCATGCTCTTCTTCGGGCTGCTTGGTTATTTCATGCGGGTGTTCAAGATTCCCGAGGCACCGCTGATCATCACCTTCCTGCTGGCGCCACAAGCGGAGGAAAATCTGCGCCGGGGATTGCTGATCAATGACGGAGACTGGCTGGCGGCGCTGTTCAACAGCCCGCTGGCGATCGGCCTGGCGATTGCGGTCGTGATCCTTACCTGGATCTCCTCGCGCGTCCGCATGAGCGAACGGATGCAGGACATCGCCAATCAGGAAAAAGAGGACTGAAACGGCGACTTGCCGGGGCAAGGACAGGCTTGTAGGACGAGACGTTTCGGCGAGGAGAAAATGGTGCCGCCGCACAGAATTGAACTGTGGACCTCACCATTACCAATGGTGTGCTCTACCCCTGAGCTACGGCGGCCCGAAACGAGGGGTGCTTATGGCATATGTGGTCCGCGTCGGCAAGACGGCGTATGCTGTATCCGTGCAGGAATTGTTCAGGGCGACTCGATGGTGCGAAATGAAGGATGACAGGTCTCCGGGGAAGAAACCGCCAAGCACCGCGAACGGGACGGGTGCAGCATCGCGTCAGGACAAGCTGGCCGCCGCGCTTCGCGATAACCTGCTGAAACGAAAACAACAAAGCCGGGCACGGGCCGCCATGCCAGACCCGGAGAATACGCAGAAAATTAACGAATAGGGTGCAAGGTAGGGATGCCTTGTGATGGACATATTCTTTTCGTAGAAAACCCTGACACCGGCCTGTAATTCCCTGATAAGAAAGCATCCCATGTCGCCGCATGACCTGCTGAACACGATCAAACCCGCCACGGTTTCCGAGACACCCGAATCACCGCCAAGGAGCGGCATGGACCAGATCAGGATACGGGGCGGGAATGCTCTGCACGGCCGAATTGCGATTGGGGGCGCGAAGAACGCGGCCCTACCGCTGATGGCGGCCAGCCTGCTGACATCGGATACGCTGACCCTGTCGCGGGCGCCGCGGCTGGCGGATATCAGGACGCTGTCGGAGCTGCTGCGGCAGCATGGCGTGGAAATCGACATGTATGCGGCGGGCGCGGGGCACGAGATGACCCTGCGGACGCCGGAGATCACGAGCACGACCGCCCCCTACGATATCGTCCGCAAGATGCGGGCCAGCGCCCTGGTGCTGGGGCCGCTGGTGGCGCGCTGCGGCCAGGCGCGGGTCTCGCTGCCGGGCGGCTGCGCGATCGGGACCCGGCCGGTTGACCTGCACACCCGGGGCCTGCAGCAGATGGGCGCGGAAATCGAGCTGGAGAGCGGCTATATCGAGGCGCGGGCGCCGAAGGGCCTGCGCGGGGCGGAAATCGTCTTTCCGTTTGTTTCCGTCGGGGCGACGGAGAACCTGATGATGGCGGCCTGCCTGGCGAAAGGGGAAACCCGGCTGGTCAATGCGGCGCGCGAACCGGAAGTCGCCGATCTGGCGCATTGTCTGGTGGCGATGGGCGCGGAGATCGATGGAATCGGCACCGACACGGTGGTGATCCAGGGGAAGGACAGCCTGCACGGCGCAAAGCACGAGATCATCGCCGACCGTATCGAGGCGGGGTCCTTCGCCATTGCGGCCGGCATGGCGGGCGGCAGCCTGGAGCTGCAGGGCATCGAACTGGGGCTGATCGGCGTCGCGGCCGAAACCCTGCGCGCTGCGGGGCTGACCCTGGAACCGGTACCGAACGGCATCCGCGTTTCGGCCGAACGGGGCGGGATCAACGGTACCGATGTGATGACCGAACCCTATCCCGGATTTCCGACCGACCTGCAGGCGCAGATGATGGCGCTGCTGTCGGTCGCCAACGGCGCCTCCATGGTGACCGAAACGATCTTTGAAAACCGTTTCATGCATGTGCCGGAACTGGTCCGCATGGGCGCCAATATCAACCTGCATCACGCCTCGGCCATGATCCGTGGCGTGCCGCATCTGACCGGCGCGCCGGTCATGGCGACCGACCTGCGCGCCTCGATGTGCCTCGTGCTGGCCGGCCTCGCGGCGCAGGGCGAAACCGTTATCAGCCGCGTCTACCACCTGGACCGCGGCTATGAACGGCTGGAGGAAAAGCTGGCCGGTTGCGGCGCCGATATCGAACGGGTTCGGGAGGGCGGCTGACCGATGGCCGGATACGCCCCGCTGAAACTGCGCGCGCGCGATGCCGACGATCTGGTTGTAATTTCCTCGGTCCTGCAGGATGCGCTGATGCCGCTGGGAGATATTGCTTATCTGGAGGATGAAAACAGCTTGTATCTGGTGATGAACCGTTTCCGCTGGGAAACCGGTGCCAGCGGCCCGGCGGAACGGGTCCATAGCGGACTGCGCTTCGATGCGGTGCGCAATGTACGCTATCGCAATATCGACCGGCGCAACCGGGGCCAGTTCCTGTCCTTTCTCGCCCTGTTTTACGAAGGCGACACGGATGGCGAGAGCGGCACGGTGACGATTCAGTATGCCGGTGATGCGGCCATCCGGCTGAGGGTTGGCGGGCTGTACTGCATGCTGTCCGATTTCGGTGAACCCTGGCCCGCGGCCCGGGCCCCGGAACACGACGCGGGATAGAAACGCGCCCCTGTTGTGCGATAGACTGTCGTCATGACCGAACAAATGACCGAAACACCCCCCGCCGTCCTGCCGGATTTCGCCGGCGCCAATGTCTGGCGGCGCGATACGCTAAGCGCCGAAGACGGGCTGCTGCATCTGACGCCGGAATGCCTGGCCGAACTGGACCGGACCGTGGCCGAATTGCGCGCCAATCCGCTGCCGGTCGAGATCCTGTCGCCGGATCATTTCGACCTGCCGGCCTGCCGCGCACTGATGGCGCAGGCGAAGGCGACGATAACCGAAGGGCTCGGTTTCCTGATCCTCGACCGCCTGCCGATGGACCGTTACAGCGGCGAAGAAGCCGTGGCGATCTACTGGCTGCTGGGTTCGATGATGGCGCGTCCCGTGGCGCAGAACTGGCGCGGCTGGATGGTCTATGACGTGCAGGATACCGGCCGGAAGCCCGGCAATGGCGTCCGCCCGGATGTGACTAATGTGGAGCAGAATTTCCACACCGATAACAGCTACAACCTCTGCCCGCCGCATATCCTGGGGCTGCTCTGCCTGCAGACGGCGAAATCGGGCGGGATTAGCCGCATCGTCAGCTTTACCGCCGCCCATAATGAAATGAAGCGCCGCCACCCGGAACTGCTGCCGCGGCTCTACCGGCCGTTCCATTTCGACCGGCAGCGCGAACACGCGCCGGGTGATGCCATGACGACATGGCATCCGCTGTTCTCGCTGGAGGGCGGGGCGCTGGTCGCGCGGCTGTCGCGCTTCCAGGTCATGAACGGTTACCGCCTGGCGGGCGAAGAACTCGACCTGGAAGGGGCGGCGGCGCTGGATGCGTTCGAGGCGATCCTCAACGATCCGGCGATGTGGAAGGATTTCCATTTCGAACCGGGCCAGATGCAGTTCCTCGAAAACCGCCGCTGCGGCCACAAGCGCACCGGGTTTGAAGATTACCCGGAACCGGAGCGCAAGCGCCGGCTGGTGCGGCTCTGGCTGCGCGATACAGGCCGGCCCTTCTATAACGGCTAGACCGTTTCGTCTGTAGCCGCCTGTTCACTGACCGGATTCCCGGGGAACCGGGCACCCGCCACGACCGTTCATGCACCGGACACCGGTTTCACGAATGGCAGGCGGAAAGGCGGGCAATGACTCTGTATATGGCCAGTTTTT
>CAXBEC010000339.1:0-4194 GCA_963974145.1 uncultured Alphaproteobacteria bacterium
AGAATTTGAAACGAAGTGTAGAGGATCGACATGGCCAACGGAAAGATGCTGGACGGAAAAGTTGCGGTTGTCACGGGCGCGGGGCGCGGTATCGGGCGCGGCTTCGCGATGATGATGGCGGCGCACGGCGCGAAGGTGGTGGTCAACGATATCGGCGGCTCCGTCGCGGGCGAAGGGCAGGACAGCGGCCCGGCCTTCGAGGTCGTCAACGAAATCCGCGGCGCCGGCGGCGAGGCCGTGATGAACAGCGACAGCGTCACCGAATGGGACAGCGCCCACCGGATCGTCCAGCAGGCGGTCGATGAGTTCGGCCGGATCGACATCGTCGTCAACAATGCCGGCATCCTGCGCGACCGCATCTTCCACCGCATGACCGAGGAGGACTGGGACGGCGTCATCAATGTCCACCTCAAGGGCAGCTTCAATGTCAGCCGCGCCGCCGCCGACCATTTCCGGGCGCAGGAATCCGGCTGCTTCGTGCACATGACCTCGACCTCCGGGCTGATCGGCAATTTTGGCCAGGCGAACTACTCTGCCGCCAAGCTCGGCATCGCCGGGCTGTCCAAATCGATCGCGCTGGACATGGCGCGCTTCAACGTACGGTCCAACTGCATCACCCCCTTCGCGTGGAGCCGCATGATCGGCTCGATCCCCCAGAACACCGAGGCGGAACGCGCCCGTGTCGCCAAGATCCAGGAGATGACGCCGGAGAAGATCGCCCCGATGGCCACCTACCTGGTCAGCGACGCGGCGGCGGGCGTGACCGGCCAGATATTTGGGGTGCGCAACAACGAGATCTTCCTGATGGGCCAGTCGCGCCCGATCCGGTCGGTGCATCGCGGCGAGGGCTGGTCGCCCGAAACCATCGCCGAACACGCCATCCCGGCGATGAAACCCCACTTCTACGCCCTCGACCGGTCCGAGGACGTCTTCAGCTGGGATCCCATCTAGAAAGGAAAACCGTCATGAGCGCCACGGTCACGGCGGTCAGCCGCAACGCCGAATACAGCTTCACCAAGCCCACCCGGGACAGCATCACCCTGCTGGAAGGGCTGGGGGTGGAGGGCGATTCACACCTCGGCAGGACCGTCCGCCACCAGGCCCGGGTCCGGAAGGACCCGAGTGTCCCGAACCTGCGGCAGGTCCACCTGCTCCATGCGGAGCTGTTCGACGAGTTGCGGCCACAGGGTTTCGACCTCACCCCCGGGCTGATCGGGGAGAACGTCACCACCAGCGGGATCGACCTGCTGGCCCTGCCGCGGGGCACAAAGCTGCATCTCGGCGCGGCAGCCGTCGTCGAGGTCACCGGGCTGCGCAACCCCTGTCACCAGCTCGACAGGCTGATGCCGGGCCTGATGAAGGCGACCCTGCCGCGCGATGCGGACGGCAAGCTGGTCCGCAAGGCCGGGGTGATGAGCGTCGTGCTGGCGGGCGGCACGGTGCGGCCGGGCGATGCGATCCGGGTCGAACTGCCGCCCGAACCGCACACGGCGCTCGAACCCGTCTGAACCCCCGCCCCCTGCGTGTCATTGCCGGGCCTGACCCGGCAATCCATGCCGCAAAGGCTGAAAACGGCGGTGTTCCTGGACCCTCGGGTCAAGCCCGAGGGCGACAGCGAGGCGTGGTTTTCGCCCCCTAGATCGCCGCGACCACCATGATCTCGATGCTGAGCTTCGGATTGGCCAGCTTCGCCTCGACCGTCGCGCGGGCCGGCGGGTTGGCGGGGTCGATCCATTTCACCCAGATTTCGTTCATATCCGCCCAGGTGCCGATATCGGTCAGCCAGATCTGCGCCGACAGGACCTTCGACTTGTCGGTGCCGGCTTCGGCGAGGTAGCGGTCGATGCCGTCCAGGATCTGCTGGCACTGGCCCTGCACGTCCTGCGCGGTGTCGCTGGCGGTCAGCCCCGACAGGTAGACGGTGTCGCCGTGGATGACGGCCTTGCTCATCAGCTTGTTGGTGTCGACTCGTTTGATGGCCATGATGGTATTCCCCCGTATAAAATGTTGTGGCGTATTGTTGATTAGTAAGCGGCGCGGGCGTCGCGGACAAGATGGCAGGATGGAAGGAACCCAAAGCGTGATCGAACAACTGGCGGAACGGGCGAATGCGGACGGATGGCTGGTCCATCGCGGCCGCCGCATCAATCTCAAATTCCTCGTCGGGATCGGCGATGCCGACTACATCGTGGCGATCCGCGACGGCCGGGTCGAATCGGTGGCGCCCCGGACGCTGCCCACCGATACGGGCGTGTTTTCGTTCCGCGCGGGCAATGATGTCTGGGCCGATTTCTGGTCGGCGGAACCGCCGCGCGACCGGCATGACCTGTTCTCCATGGTCGCGGCCGGCCTCGCCACGCTGGATGGCGAGCTGTTGCCGCTGATGCAGAACCTGCAGTATTTCAAGGACCTGCTGGCCGCCCCGCGCGCCGCAGCGGTGGAGGCATAGGATATGGTCCAGTACGAACCCATCACCGGGCGTTACTTCACCATGCAGGTCGCGGGCGAGGATTGCCGCATCTATGTCGAGGAAGCCGGTTCCGGCATCCCGCTGGTCTGCCTGCATACCGCCGGCGCCGACGCCCGCCAGTTCCGCCACCTGCTCTGCGACCCGGACGTCACCGCCAATTACCGCGTGCTCGCCTTCGACATGCCCTGGCACGGCAAGTCCAACCCGCCGGTCGGCTACCAGAACCGCGACTACCAGCTCACCACCGAGCTGTACCGGGAGACCGTCAACGCCTTCTGCCAGGCGCTGGAACTGGACAACCCGGTGGTCATGGGCTGCTCGATGGGCGGCCGGATCGTCCTGCACCTGGCGCTGGAACAGCCGGATGATTTCCGCGCCGTCATCGCGCTGGAAGGGGCGGACCGGCTGGAGCCCTATTACGACACCGACTGGCTGCACCGCCCGGACATCCATGGCGGGGAAATCGCCGCCGCGTTTGTCTCCGGCCAGGTCGCGCCGCAAAGCCCGGACGAATTCCGCCACGAGACCCTGTGGCACTACAAGCAGGGCGGCCCCGGCATCTTCAAGGGCGACCTGTATTTCTACTGGACCGACGGCCATTTCGACGACCGCTCGCACCGCATCGATACCTCCCGCTGCCCGGTCTACCTGATGTCCGGCGAATACGACAGCTCCTGCACCCCGGAACGCACCGAGGCGACGACCAACCGCATCCCCGGCGCGAAGGGCAAGGTGATGGCGGATATCGGCCATTTCCCCATGTCCGAAAACCCGGAACTCTTCCGCCGCCACCTGATGCCGGTGCTGGAGGAGATTCGGCGCTGACGGGTGTCGGATTTTCTTACAGTTGGCAGGGACGGGGGAGCATGGCGGAAAAGTTATTAAAAACAACAGGTTATTCGCCCTCGGTCGGCATTGATCGGCGCTGCGTGTCGGAATACTTTACGGCATGGTCCCGGGCACATTCGTAATGCATTGAAACGCAACAATAAAAAATCATGGCATGGTGATTGCACTCAAACGGGGGAGGGCAACAGATATTGAGGGTTCGCAGATATGAATAAAAATAATGCTGGTGACGAGAAAAATTCCGTATTTCAGAACAGATCCATCGTGAAGGGACTTCGCGCCGTATCGCTTGGCGCCGCCATGCTGGCGGGGCTTGGTGCATCCGCGGCGATGGCAGGGCCGATCGGGTTCAACCTGACGATCAACGGCAATACAAATGTACCGACCTTTACGCTGACCAACCAGTCGACCACGGCGCAGATCACCGATTATTCCGTGACGATCGGGAATACGGCCCTCAACTTTGACGGTGTTACCGTTCAATCCTTCACCACCGGCAGCGGGACAGCCACGCTTGTGACGCCCGATACGACCGACAACGGCGGAATCCGCGCAGACCTGATTGACTTCAACTTTACCGGGTTCGATGCCGGTGAGGTTTTCCAGCATAATGGCGATGTGGACGTGGACAATTCCAATACCATCCAGGACTATCGCACGACCATGTTCAACAATGGCGCCGCGCTGAATTCGGTTATCACGGTGGGCTTCATCGATGACGGTATCGTCGGGGAACTGGTCCTCGAAATGCCGGATGATACCAACGGTGTGCAGTCGTCATACTCCTTTACGGCCAGTGGCAATATCGACACGGGCACAAACGGTACTGTACCGGAACCGGGAGCGCTGGCGCTGTTCGGTATCGGCCTGCTCGG
>CAXBEC010000340.1:0-4188 GCA_963974145.1 uncultured Alphaproteobacteria bacterium
GAAGTATCGCGGATGCGCGCCGCCACATCGCCCAGGGTCAGATCGGTTTCCAGCAGGGTTTCGGGCGGAATCTCCACCCAGATTTCGTCGTCCCGCGCGCCGAACAGGGTGATCTTGTCGATGCCCCGGGCCAGCAGGTCGTCGCGCATGCGCTTGGCGATGGCCTTCAGCGACGCTTCCGGATAGGGCCCGGAAATCGCCAGCCGCGAAATGGGATCGTAGCGGACCGCGTTGTTGATGACCGGGCTTTCGCTGTCCTCCGGCAGGGTTGTTACCTGCCCCACCGCCGTTTCCACGTTCGACAGGGCCGATTGCATGTCGGTGCCGGGATTGAATTCGATCAGGACCTGCGCATGCCCTTCGGTCGAAGAGGATTGCACGCGCTTGACGCCATCGAGAAAACGGACCTCGGACTCAACCGCCTGGACGATGTTGGCGTCGACATCCTCCGCGCTGGCGCCGCGCCAGTCGATGCTGATATTGACGAAATCCAGCCCGAAATCGGGGAAGAACTGAACGTTCAGGTTACGCAGCGAGTACAGACCGCCAACGATCATGATCAGCATCAGCAGATTTGCCGCCGTCCGGTGGCTGGCGAAGAGACGAATCAGCGAGAACCGCTGTCCCGGCGCCGCAGGTGTATTGTCTGTCATCGACGCGACACCAGAACGCCGGCGCCGACTTCAGGAAAGCGGGTCACCAGGACCGCCTCGCCGTCGGCCAGCCCGCCGCGCAGCACCACATCCGAGCCAAGCCGCGTCACCAGTTCGGTCCTGCGCGCCACAAGCCGGTCTTCCACAACAACATAGACGGTGTCGTCACCATGCAACGCCGATTCCGGCAGCCGCATGACATCCTTATATTGCGGCCCCGGCATTTCGACCCGTACGAAGGCGCCCGGCCGCAGGCTGCTCTCCAGCGTGATACCCTGCAGGCTGGCATACAGGCCAACGCCGCCGCTGACCGCCTCGATTTGGCTGCTCTCCCGCATCAGCAGCGCATCCAGCGGGTTGTCCGGATCGCCGCCACGCCAATAGATCTTCGCCTTCCTGCCGCGGAAACCGCCACCTTCATTCAACGCCGCAAACTGCGCATTGCCGATATGGAAGCGGACTTCCAGACGGGCCGCATCGATTACCGTCGCCACACGGTCGCCGGTGCCGAGCCGCTTGCCGATTTCCGCTTCGACATCGAGCACGAAGCCATCGAACGGCGCCAGCAGGTGGGTTTCCTCGAGGTTCCGTTTCGCGCGATCCAGCGCGACTTCCATCCGGGCAATCGTTGCTTCCTGCTGCGCGACCTTGGCCAGCCAGGTCGCGACTCCGCGTTCCCGGTCGGCAAGCGCCTGCTCTGCCTGGCTCAACGCGAGACGGGCATCATCCAGCGATTTGTCCGACGACGCACCCGACCCGCGCAGCTTCTCCCGGCGCGCCACGTCCCGGCGGCGGATATCCCGCTGGGTCCTGTCATGCGGCAACTGGGCCTTGACCCCTTCATATTCGGCGCGAATTTCGCGCAACCGCGCCTGCGCCTCGTTCAGCTGCGCTCTCGTCTCGGCAACGGCGGCGCGGTATTCGAAGGGATCGATGGCCACCAGAAGGTCGTTGCGATGCACGATACCGCCATCCCGGAAATTGTCCCCGACCTCGACAATCTGTCCCGCGACCAGCGGCCGCAATTCCACTTTCCGGCCCGCCACAACCTCACCAAAGAGTTTGAGGTCGGGCTGGATATCGGAGATCCGCGCGGGAACGGTTTCAACGACCCAGGCCTTTTCCTGCGGTGCCTGGCGCTCCGCTTCCGGTTTCGAGCTGATCAGCGCATAAACACCGCCGCCCGCGCCGGCCAGCACCAGGACCACCAGGAGGATATGGATTGTAACCCGCATGATCAGGCCTCTGTTCCGTTTGAAGCGGTGACCGGCGGCAGACCCAGCGAACCCAGGATCGACGGTATGACCGTATCAGCGACCAGCGCGATATTTTCAGGGGTGTATTCGTCCCAGCCGGCCCGCGCGAAAACAATCGCCCGGCAGGCGCCGAAGGACATGATCTGTCCGATAAACGCATGCACGAGAATCGTGATTTCAGTGTCCTGCGGATCCTGGTCCCGCGCCGCCGCCACCAGCGCACCCACGGCGTCATGCATGGGGTTGATGCGGTCCGCCAGGATCATCGCAAATTCCCGGGACGGCTGATGGAATTCGCGCAACAGGAAGGGCATCTGCCATTGCAGCGCCTGCCCCCCCAGCACCGCGGTGTAGAGATTGCGGACAAACCGCGCCGTACAGGCCGCCAATTTATCCCGGTCCGCGCCGGCGGCCGCCACATCTTCACGCAATTGCCGGATGATCGGCCCGAAATGCGGACCGATATCGTCGATCAGCCGCCTGACTGTTTCATGGTAGAGGTTGCGCTTTCCGCCGAAGTGATAGTTGACTGCGCCCAGGTTGACCTTGGCCGCACCCGCGAGGTCCCGCATCGACACGCCGTTATAGCCGCGTTCGGCAAACAATTTTCCTGCACATTCCAGGATACGGTCGCGGCTGTCCGCGCCACCCGGCCTTCCACGGGCCCTTGTTTCAGCCGTGGATTGTGCCTCAACAGGGTTCAGGTCACCCCTTGTATCCGTCGCGTGTGTATCGTCCATGACGTCCGTTTTTGCCGTGAATGCGCCGCGCCCGCAATATTTGGTCAAACGTTTGAATAATCAAGTGACAATTTCATATCTTCACAGCCATTCTTCACAGCCATGTGTAAAACGCATACCGGTTGTGCGCATACGTTGTCTTCCGCGCAGCAATCTTGACCGTTGCCAAAGGGCGTGCAAAAAAACCCTCCGACAGCCACGCGATCACACTGTCGCCGGGAGGCAATGCGACAGCCAGATTGCGATTACAGCCCTTACATTGCCCGGGAGTTTCAGATGACAGATACGGAATACGACGTCGTTGTCGTTGGTGCGGGGAATGCCGCCCTTTGCTCGGCGCTTTCAGCACAGGAAAGCGGCGCCAGAGTTCTGGTGGTTGAACGCGCACCGGAAGAAGAAGCGGGCGGTAACAGCCGCTACACGGCCGGCGCGATCCGTTTCGCCCATGAAGGCGTCGAGGACCTCAAGACCGTCGTGGAGCTGACCGAAGAGGAAATCGGCAATGCGGATTTCGGTACCTATACCGAAGACCAGTATTACGACGATCTGTTCCGCCTGACCCAGTTCCGCAGCGATCCGGAACTCTCCGAAATGCTCGTCACCAAGAGCCTCGAAACCGTGCAGTGGATGACGACCAAGGGCATCAAGTTCCAGCCCAGCTATGGACGGCAGGCGTTCAAGGTCGACGGCAAGTTCCGCTTCTGGGGCGGGCTGTGCGTCGAGACCTGGGGCGGCGGCGAAGGGCTGATCGAACTGGAAACCAAGTCCTGCGGCGAACGCGGTATTGAAATCCTCTACGAAACCCGCGCCATGTCACTGCTGTATGACGAAGAAAAGGTCACCGGCGTCAAGGTCAAGCACAAGGGCAAGGTTCGGGATATCCGCGCCAAGGCCGTCGTACTCGCTTCCGGCGGGTTCGAGGCAAATGCCGAAATGCGTACCCGCTATCTCGGCCCGGGCTGGGAAATGGCGAAGGTTCGCGGCACCCGTCACAACCAGGGCGAAGGCATCAGGATGGCGCTCGACATCGGCGCCATGTCCTACGGCAACTGGTCCGGCTGCCACGCCGTCGCCTGGGACGTGAACGCCCCGGAATTCGGCGACCTGACGGTCGGCGACAATTTCCAGAAGCACAGCTATCCGCTGGGCGTCATGATCAACGCGGAAGGCAAGCGCTTCGTCGATGAAGGCGCCGATTTCCGTAACTACACCTATGCCAAATACGGCCGCGAAATCCTCAACCAGCCCGGCATGCTGTGCTGGCAGGTCTTCGACCAGAAGGTCACCAGCATGCTGCGGGACGAATACCGCATCCGCCGCGTGACCAAGGTGACCGGCAACACGCTGGAGGAACTGGTCGAGAAGATGGAAGGCGTGGAGCCCAAGCAGGCGCTGAAGACGCTGAAGGAATACAATGCGGCGGTCGACACCGACACGCCGTTCAACCCGGCGGTCCTGGACGGGCGGGGCACGCCAAGCCTCGATATTCCGAAGACCAACTGGGCGAACACGCTCGACGAAGGTCCGTTCGAAGCCTAT
>CAXBEC010000341.1:0-4172 GCA_963974145.1 uncultured Alphaproteobacteria bacterium
CCAGGTCATGCAGATTTACGAAGCCTGCAGCTTTCAGGATATTACCGGGCAGCGGATTACCAAGGTTGTCTCAACGCTGTTGCAGATCGAATCCAGCATCGAGTCGCTGTTGGCTGTATTCGGCGACGAAGCAGCCCGCGAAAGACTCGCGGAACTGTCGTCACAGAACAAGGCTAACGTGGAAAGAATCGAAGCCAATCTGCTGAATGGTCCGCAAATAGAGGGTGGCGGAAATAGTCAGGATGACATAGATAGTATATTGGCGAGTTTTGACTAGACGATGTAATAACCAATATATTTATTATGGACACTTTCAAACCCAGCAAGCCAGGGCCGGTACAAGACACCGGCCCTATTTTGTTTCTGGGCCTGTTTCTCTTGCTGCTTGCCTTTTTTATCCTTCTCAATGCCCTGGCGACCCGTGAGGAAATCCGAACCCGTGCGGTTATCAATTCCCTGATCCTGACCTTTCAGGCCCCGGAACAGGAGAGGCCGTCGAAGACGGTTTTTATTTCCGCACTGGCGCCTGTACCGGAACCCGAAGACCTCGTGGATGAATTCGAACGGATCTGGGTTGCCTCGATACCATTGCTGAAGGTGACGCGTCTGGCGCAAGGGCGGACGATGGAAGTCGTCATGCCGACAAATGACCTGTTCGTCGGGCCGGGCGCCGACCTGCGGACGGACCGGGTGACATTGTTTGTGAACACGGCAAAGGCGCTGGCGTACAAGGCGGATGGTTTTGTCAACGAACTGGAGTTCGTATTCGGCGTCGCAAAGGGATTTCAGGTTTCCGACGAATCGGTGCAGGTATTGCGGGCGGCCGCTATCGCACGCGAACTGGTTGCGAACGGTGCGCCGCCGGACACCGTGACCGTGGGAACGCAATGGGGCGAAACGCGGCAGATCCGTATGCGGTTCCACGTGCGGGAAGAAGTAAAGGCGTATATCGATTTTCGAGAATTAGGCGATCAGGGGCCCTCCCCATGAGTGATCTTGAACCGGAACATATCAAGGCGCCGGTCTGGCTGGTGACTTTCGGTGACGTTGTTGCATTGCTGCTGACGTTTTTTGTAATGCTGTATGCGACGGCCAGAATTCCATCGGAAGACTGGGATGCCGTTGTCGGAACAATGTCGAAAAGCCTGCGTTTTTCCCAGTCCGGTATGGCGCCGAACCCGCAATCTGATATTTCCATTCCGATTGTCCAGTTACAGCCGGCACTATCAACAGACTATTTGTCTGGCATTCTGCGCGATCAGCTTGGCCAGCAGGAAATGTTGCGGGATGCTGTCGTTCGCTCCCAGGATAACCGGGTTTCGATATCCATTGCGTCGGGATCCATGTTTGCGCTGGGCGACGACAGGCCGAGCGCGGACGCGACTGTTTCGATCACGCAGTTGGGCGGTATTTTCTCGAATATTGTCAATCAGTTGGAGATACGAGGGCATGCCGGCCCGTCGGCCGACGAAGGCACAAATTTCGAGGAAAACCAGCGTCTCTCCCTGCGCCGGGCGGCGGCGGTTGCGCAAATCCTTCGTGACACGGGCTACGAGCGTAATATTATCGTCCTGGGTATGGGCGATTCCCGATTTGAACGCCTGGATCCGGGATTAAGCGCCGAGCGCCGGGCGGCGCTGTCCAGGCGTGTTGATTTTATTGTCCACGGCGCTATGGAAAATTAGTGGCTGCGTCTCGAATATACCTTCTGGTTTTTCTGGCGCTGCTGGCCATGGCGAGGGTCGGGCAGGCGGTTGAGGTGCCTGTTCGCGGTTGGGCCCATTCTGACTTTGGCCGGCTTGTTTTCGACTGGCCGTTGCTGGTGAGCTATTCTACCGCAATTACTGACCGTCAGTTGGCTGTTCGCTTCAACCAGCCGATCAGCGCGCGATTCGACGATCTGCAGGCGAATCTGCAGGCCTATATCGGCAATGTTTCGATTTCCGCGGACGGGCGGGTCGCCCGGTTCGGTTTGAAGGGCGATTTCAGCCTGCGGTCATTCAAGAACGGAAATGCGGTTGTTATTGACCTGTTGCGCGGTTCGGACAGCCAGGCACGTGCCGCACCACCCCTTGGCGTCAGGATCGGGGAACACCCGACCTATACGCGGTTCGTTTTCGACTGGAACAGTGCTGTCTCGTATGATGCGGATTTACGTGGCCGGAATTTGAGCGTTCGATTTGATCGCCCGGCCCGCGTCGATCTTGATGCGATACGGCGGGATCTGCCGCCGGGCGTCGCCAATCCCGGGGTTAATGACGCGGGGAACGGTTTCGTTTTCTCCCTGGATGTTCCGGACACGTCCCGGCTGCGGCATTTCCGGTCCGGTACCAAGGTCGTCATCGATATCCTTGCTGAACCGGCGGAACAACCAGCGCCGGTGGCGACGCCTGTTGCGCCCGAGCCCCCGGTACAAAACGCAGAGGCGCCGGCTATTCCGCAGCCGGCGGTCGCCGAAGCCGTAAAACCGGAACCGGTTCTGAATACGCCCCAACCGCCTGTGGCTGCCGGACCACGGCGATTATTACCGGACAGCGGCGCGGCAGTTGCAGACAAACCCGAGTCCGCCCGGCCAACGGCGGCAGCGGCATCCCAGGAAGAATCTGCCCCCGACGCTGCACCCAACGACAAAACGGCGGTTTCCCCGGATACTGCTGCTGAAACGCCTGTTGCCGCCGCTTCTAATGCTCCTCCGCAAGCCGAAGCCGAAGCCGAAGCAAAGCAACTTGTGCAGAATGCATTTGCCGCTGCGAAGGCGGACGCGGCGTCTGGCGCGTCCGAAGTGGCGTCTGTCAGCCTTGTATTTGAATGGCCCGAGCCGGTTGGCGCAGCGGTCTTCATGCGGGCCGGCTATGTCTGGATCGTGTTTGACAGTCGGGTTCCCCTCGACCTGGCGCCTTTGCGGGCGGCGGGGCAGGGTCTGATTTCCCGCATGGAGCAATTACCCATCGGCAATGCCAGTGTCCTGCGCATTTTAGCCAATGAGAATTTGAGCCCCTATGCGCGGCGGGATGGTACCAATTGGATCGTTGAATTCCGGGAAGGTCGTATCCGTCCGGAAATTCAGATTCCGATCGAGGTGCGGACCGGTGGTGATGACGGGGCGGATCTGTTTTTCCCGGCGATCGAAGCCGGCGAGATCTTTCAGATCCCCGATCCCGAAGTCGGCGACACGATACTGGTGGCGACGGTCCAGGCCTCCAGCCAGGGCGTCGCGGGCCAGCGCGCCTATCCGCAATTCCAGATACTTGCGTCGACACAGGGGGTTGCCGTCATCCCGCTGACCGACGATCTGGAGCTTGCCAAGTCGGATGACGGTCTGACCCTGAGCCTCGCTGGCGGATTGCATGTGTCGGGTGTTTCGCCCGATGGTGCACAGAACGCCGGCAGCGCGACGACAGGCCGGGCCCGGCGAATTTTCAAGATATCGGAGTGGATGCAGGGCGACGTGGATGACTATTACGACCTGCGACAGAAATTGCAGGACGAGGTATCGAAGCAGCCGCGCGACCGACGAAACACGGGGCGCACGAAACTGGCACAGTTTTATTTTGCGCGAACCCTGGCGCCGGAGGCCAAAGGCGTTCTCGCGGTTGTGGAATCGGTTGATGAGCGCGCTGCCATTCAGCCGGAGTTCAAGGCGCTGAAGGGCGCCATTGCCATCCTGAACGGTGACGTTGACGAAGCCGCCCGGAACCTGAACGACCCGAGACTTGAAAAATATGAAGAGATGCAACTCTGGCGCGGCCTGGTTGCTGCCGGTGCCGGAAACGACAAGCAGGCGGCGCTGCTGTTCCAGAATGGTGAAACGGTATTGCACAGCTACCCGGAGCCGATGAAGACGAGGCTGGCGCTGATTGTCGCCGATACGGCGCTGAAGGCCCGGGATACGGACGCTGCGAGCCGTTGGCTGAATGAGATCAGCAAAAACACTGACCATATGACCCGCAGCCAAAAGGCCACAATGCAATACCTGCAGGGCCGGGTCGCGTTCGTCAAGCGGGACCTGAACCGGGCAATGGAACTGTGGACTGAATTGCAGTCATCCGGTGATATATGGAACGCTGCCCGGGCCGCACTGTCGCTGGTCAATCTTGGTCTCTTGCAGGAGACGATGCCAATAGACGAAGCGATTTCCAGACTGGAAGACCTTCGCTATCAGTGGCGGGGGG
>CAXBEC010000342.1:0-4162 GCA_963974145.1 uncultured Alphaproteobacteria bacterium
TCGACATAGAAATCCAGAATGCAGGCCCCGTCTTCTGATTTATAAAATTTCCAATAATTATTCAAATATTTAAATGGCCCATCCTGATATTCTACTTGAATAACAAGGTTGCGCCGATCCAGCGAAACTCGACTGGTAAAACTTTCTCGTATTGCTTTGAATCCAATCACCAAATCGGCAACAAGTAACACCTCTGACCGGGTGCGGATACGGGACGCGACACACCATGGCAGGAACTCGGGGTATTTCGCCACATCCGCGACAAGATCGAACATCTGCTCCGGCTGATGCGGGAGTCGTCGTTTTTCCTGGTGAGTCGGCAAATCGATCTTTCAGCGTGCCGTTAGTCGGTTTATCGCAACTGCGCTTCGCGCGCCGCCCGCAGGCTCTCGAAATCGGAATCGGCGTGATAGGACGACCGGGTCAGCGGCGATGATGACACCATCAGGAAGCCCTTGCCCCGCGCGGCGGCGGCGTAGGATTTGAATTCGTCGGGTGTCACAAAGCGATCGATGGCCGCATGTTTCGGCGTCGGCTGCAGATACTGGCCGATGGTCAGAAAATCGACATTCGCGGCGCGCAGATCGTCCATCACCTGGTGCACCTCTTCCCGGGACTCGCCCAGTCCGACCATCAGGCCGGACTTGGTGAAGGTCAGCGGTTCCAGCCGCTTCACCCGATGCAGGAGTTCCAGACTGGTGAAATAGCGGGCGCCCGGCCGGATCCCCGGATACAGGCGCGGCACGGTCTCCATGTTGTGATTGAAGACATCCGGCTTCGCCGCCGCCACCACTTCGATCGCCCCGGGTTTATCCTTGAAATCGGGCGTCAGGATTTCGATCGTGACCCCGGGAGCGAATTCGCGCAGCCGCGCTATAACCTCGGCGAAATGCGCCGCACCGCCGTCTTCCAGGTCGTCCCGGTCGACCGATGTCACCACCACGTGGTTCAGCCCCAGCTTGGCGACAGCCCCCGCCAGCTTGACCGGCTCCATCGGATCCAGCGGCTTCGGCATGCCCGTGGCCACATTGCAGAAGGCGCAGGCGCGCGTACAGGTATCGCCCATGATCATGAAGGTTGCGTGCTTCTGCGCCCAGCACTCGCCGATATTGGGGCACCCTGCCTCTTCGCAGACCGTTACAAGGCCATTCTCGCGCACGATGTCCCGCGTTTCGCGGTAGACGGGCGATGTCGGCGCCTTGACCCGGATCCAGTCCGGCTTGCGCTGGATGGGATTGTCGGGCCGGTTCCGCTTTTCCGGGTGCCGCAGGGCGGGTGCGTCTGAAATTGCCATGATGTCCTAGAAGTGGATCGCCCGACCATAGGCGTCAAGGACCGACTCGTGCATCATTTCCGACAGCGTCGGATGTGCAAAGACCGTATGCATCAGTTCCGCCTCGGTCGTTTCCAGCGTACGCGCGATGCCGTAGCCCTGGATCAGTTCGGTGACTTCCGCGCCAACCATGTGCGCGCCCAGCAATTCCCCGGTTTTCTCGTCGAATACCGTCTTGATCATGCCTTCCGGTTCGCCAAGGGCAATCGCCTTGCCGTTGCCGATAAACGGGAACCGTCCAACCTTCACCTTATGGCCTGCCTTCTTGGCCGCTGCCTCGGTCATGCCGACACTGGCGACCTGCGGACGGCAATAGGTACAGCCCGGTATATTGCCCGTATCGAGCGGATGAACGTCCTTCACGCCCGCGATCTTCTCGATACAGATGACGCCTTCATGGCTGGCCTTGTGCGCCAGCCAGGGCGGGCCCGCCAGATCGCCGATGGCGTAGACGCCCGGTTCCTTCGTCTGCGCCCATTTGTCGATAACGACATGGGCGCGGTCGACCTCGACCTTCGTGCCTTCCAGCCCCAGATCCTCGACATTGCCGACGATACCGACTGCCAGAATGACCCGGTCCACGGTCAGGGAGGTCTTTTTCCCGTCCGCTTCAATGGTTGCGGTGACGTTGTCCTTGCCGCGCTTCAGCTCCGAGACCTTGGCTTTGGTGTGGATCTTGATTCCCTGCTTCTCGAACTGCTTGTGGGCAAACGCGGAGATTTCCTCGTCTTCCACCGGCAGCACGCGATCCAACACTTCCACCACCGTAACATCGGCACCCAGGTCACTGTAAAAACTGGCGAATTCCATGCCGATAGCGCCCGATCCGACGACCAGCAGCGATTTCGGCATCGCTTCCGGCACCATGGCTTCCTTGTAGGTCCAGACCAGCTTGCCGTCCGGTTCCAGCCCCGGCAGGACACGCGCCCGCGCGCCCGTCGCCAGTATGATATGCTTTCCGGTCAGTTCGGCGACGGATTTGCCGTCTTTTTCGACCTTCAGCTTGCGCGCTCCGGCGGAACCGCCATTGAGCTTTCCCGCACCGTCAAAGACCGTGACCTTGTTCTTCTTCAGCAGATGGCCGACGCCGGAATTGAGCTGCTTGGCGATTCCGCGCGACCGCTTGACCACCGCCGGCAGATCGACGCTGACGCCTTCGATCTTCAGTCCGAAGGCGTTGCCATGGGTTGCGTAATGGTAGATTTCGGACGTCCGCAGCAGCGCCTTTGTGGGGATACAGCCCCAGTTCAGGCAAATCCCGCCCAGATGCTCGCGTTCGACCAGCGCGGTCTTCATGCCAAGCTGGGCGGCGCGGATTGCCGCGACATAGCCACCCGGCCCGCCGCCGACGATAATGACGTCGAAATTCGTATCGGCCATTCGATTTTCCTTCCGTAACCGCTGCTGCGGATGCTGCTACAGCAGCATCGTCATCGGGTCTTCGATCAGCTTCTTGAAGGCGGCCAGGAACTCGGCCCCGACCGCGCCATCCACGGCCCGGTGATCGACCGAGAGCGTCACCGACATCACGGTCGCAATCCCCAGCGCCCCATCGTTAACAACCGGCCGCTGCTCGCCCGCGCCGACCGCCAGAATGGCGCCCTGCGGCGGGTTGATCACCGCGTCGAACTGCTTGACCCCGAACATGCCCAGATTTGAGATACTGAACGTGCCACCCTGATATTCCTCGGGCTGCAGCTTGCCATCACGCGCCTTTGCCGCCAGTTCCTTCATCTCGTTGGAAATGGTTTCCAGCCCCTTGCCGGCTGCATTGCGGATCACCGGGGTGATCAGCCCGCCCTCGATGGCGACGGCAACCGAGATATCGGCGCTGCGGTACAGTTTCACGCCATCGCCGGTCCAGGAGGCATTCGCCGCCGGTACCTTGCGCAGGGCAACGCCGCTGGCCTTGATGATCAGGTCGTTGACCGAAAGTTTATATTCGTCCGAGCGGCTGTTCAGGTCCTTGCGCAGCGCCAGCAGATTGTCGATCTGGCAATCCACCGTCAGGTAGAAATGCGGCACGGTCTGCTTGGATTCCGTCAGGCGCTGGGCAATGACCTTGCGCATGCCGCTTGCGGGCTCGAAATCGAAATCCGGTTCGAACCCCTCTGCTGATGCGGTTGCTTTTGGCGCCGGAGACGCAGCAGGCGCCGGTGCGGCAGAAGCAGCCGGTGCAACACCGCCGGCAAGCGCCGCTTCCACATCCGCCTTGACGATCCGTCCGTTCGGGCCGCTGCCCTTCACACCGGACAGGTCGAGCCCGGCCTGTTCCGCCATTCGACGCGCCAGCGGACTGGCAAAAACCCGGTCTCCATCGGCCTTTGCCACCGGCGCGGCCGCGGGCGCCGGTTTGGCGCCAGGCGCGGGCGTAGCGGGTTTGTCGTCTGGCGCGGCCGCAGGCGCTGGCTTTTCCGCCGCAGGTGCCGGTGCGGAATCGGCGGCACCCTCAAGAGCGCTTTCATCCTCGCCGTCTTCCAGCAGCAGGGCAATGGTATCATTGACCTTTACGCCCTCGGTGCCTTCCGCGACCAGAAGCTTGCCAACGCGTCCTTCCTCAACCGCCTCGACCTCCATGGTCGCCTTGTCGGTTTCGATCTCCGCGATCACATCGCCGGAACCGACTTCGTCCCCTTCCGCGACCATCCATTTCGCCAAAGTGCCTTCCGTCATCGTCGGCGACAGGGCGGGCATCAGTATCTTGACGGGCATTTGTTTTCCCCTTTTCCCTGCTTATGACCGGTAACAGGCTGCTTTTGCAGCATCCACAATCGTTTCGACCTGCGGCAGCGCCAGTTTTTCCAGATTGGCGGCGTAAGGCATCGGCAC
>CAXBEC010000343.1:0-4154 GCA_963974145.1 uncultured Alphaproteobacteria bacterium
TACAGCCAATATCGCCGCCCGTCACACGGCATGCGGTGGATATTGCCACGATCATCGGCATACCCAGCGCCTTTGCCCTGATTTTCGCAGCGATTTACCTGGGTGGGTCCGCGACCGCGTTTATAAATCTTCCATCGATCTTTATCGTCGTCGGCGGCACGCTCGGCGTCACGACGGCGTGCTATTCTCTGGCGGATATGGGCAACTCGGTCCGTATCGTTGCGCAGACGGTACTGCACCGATCGCGTGATTCAACGGCAGCCGCGGTTCACGTACTGCAACTCGCGCAGATTGCCCGGTATCGCGGCGTCCTGGCTCTGCAGCCCCATGTTGATCAGACGGCCTCGGAACGGATGCTTTACCGAGGCCTGACCATGGTCATGGACGGCACGCCCGGCGACGAAATCGAGCGGGTCATGCAGCAGGAATTGCAGGCCACCGCACAACGCCACACGCGAAGTGCCAGCGTTCTGCGCAAGGCTGCAGATATTTCACCGGCAATGGGATTGATCGGTACGCTCGTCGGATTGATCCAGATGCTGGGCAACCTGGAAGATCCGAGCACAATCGGGCCCTCCATGGCCGTCGCCCTGCTGACGACCTTTTACGGTGCCATTCTGGCCAATATGGTTTTCATGCCGCTGGCTTCGAAGCTGGAGCGTAATTCCAGCGAAGAAACCCTTATCAACCACCTTTACGTCATGGCCTCTGCCTCTATCGGGCGGCAGGAGAATCCCCGGCGGCTGGAAATGCTTCTGAACACCATCCTGCCGCCCGGAAATCGCGTCGAATACTTCAACTAGGCCCTACAGAAACGAGATCGACAATGAGACTACTTATCGTTGGAAGCCTTGAAGGACATATCAGCACAGCCGGGAAAATTGCCATTTCCCGTGGCGCCAAGGTCGCCCACGTCCATTCGATCGACGAAGCCCTGATCGCCTTGAGATCCGGACAGGGCGCGGAACTGCTTATGGTGGACGTCAAACTGAATGTCGGCGACCTCGTGTCGCGGCTTCTGCTGGAGCGGATCAATGTTCCGGTCGTATCCTGCGGCATCGGCACGGATGCGGATGCCGCAGTCGAGGCCATCCGCCAGGGCGCCAGGGAGTACATCCCCCTGCCGCCGGACCCGGAACTCATTGCGGCGGTGCTCGAAGCGGTAGCCGCCGAAAGCAATACCATCATTCACCGGGACCCGGCGATGAAGGCGGTCATCAGCCTTGCTGACCAGATCGCTCCTTCGGAAGCCTCGGTGATGATCACCGGCGAATCCGGCACGGGTAAGGAGTTGATGGCGCGTCACGTCCATATGAAAAGCAAACGGGCGGCGAAGAATTTTGTCGCCGTGAACTGCGCAGCCATTCCCGAAAACCTGCTGGAATCGGAACTGTTCGGGCATGAAAAAGGGTCGTTCACCGGCGCCATCGCACGCCGGGTCGGGAAGTTCGAGGAAGCGGATGGCGGCACGCTGCTGCTTGACGAAATCAGCGAATTGCATCCGCGCCTGCAGGCCAAGCTTCTGCGGGCGGTACAGGAACGCGAAATCGACCGTGTCGGCGGGGTAAAGGCGATCAAGGTCGATGTCCGGCTGCTCGCCACTTCCAACCGGAACCTGGAACAGTCGGTCCGGGACGGTGATTTTCGTGAAGATCTGTTTTTCCGTTTGAACGTTGTGAACCTGCGCGTCCCGGCCTTGCGCGACCGGCCGCAGGATATTGAACTGCTGGCGAATTATTTCGCCGACAAATATTCCGAAGCAAATGGAGTCGCCCGCAAGGAAATTGGCGCGGACGCCATGCAGCAACTGCTAATGCATCAGTGGCCGGGCAACGTCCGGGAACTGGAAAACACCATGCACCGTTCGGTTCTGCTGTCGCAGGGGAACGAGCTTGCCATCGATGCTGTCATGCTGAGTCTTGCCGGATCCACAATGCAGGCGCCCGCCGCCGCACCGGAAACACAGCCGGCGGCCGCGCCGCAGCAGGCGGATATGGGGAGCTTTGTCGGCCGAACTGTTGCAGAAGTGGAGCGTGATCTCATTATCGACACGTTGCAGCACTGTCTCGGCAACCGGACGCACGCCGCCAATATTCTCGGCATTTCGATCCGTACCCTGCGCAACAAGCTGAAACTCTACACCGAAGACGGCAGGGCCGTTCCCATGCCCGGAGAAACCGAAGCACATTTCTGAATTTCCCGATACACGACGGCGTTGAGCGAATGTGTGACTGGAGCTGATCGTATATGACCGACGCGTCACCCGGAGTGGGAGGCAAAGGTGGCCCGCCCGCCTTCGAGGACATAATTGCCCGCATCAGCAGGCATGGCGACGTGGCGCTGGCGCTGGGCATCGTGGCGATTCTGGTCGTGCTGTTGCTGCCGATGCCCACATGGATGCTCGACTTCTCCCTTGCGGTGTCGATCACCTTCTCCGTCCTCATCCTGATGACCGTGCTGTTCATCAAGGAACCGCTGGAAATAAATTCTTTTCCGACGATTCTGCTGATCGCGACCATGCTGCGGCTCGCGCTCAACCTCGCATCCACACGCCTTATCCTGTCGGAGGGGCATACCGGCCCCGCGGCCGCCGGCAAGGTCATCGAGGCCTTCGGAAATTTCGTCGTTGCCGGTAACTACGTCATCGGGATCATCGTTTTCGGCATTCTGGTGATCGTCAACTTTGTGGTTATCACCAAGGGCGCCGGACGGATTGCCGAAGTTGCGGCCCGCTTCAGCCTGGACGCCATGCCCGGCAAGCAGATGGCGATCGATTCCGACCTGTCGTCGGGCCTGATCAACGAAGACGATGCACGCGCGCGCCGCGCCAGCCTGGAAGCGGAAAACTCCTTTTTCGGGGCTATGGACGGCGCGTCAAAATTCGTACGCGGCGACGCCATTGCCGGGTTGCTGATCACCTTTATCAATATTATCGGTGGTATCATCATCGGCACGGCGCAGCGCGACCTGTCAATTTCTCAGGCAGCGGAATTCTACACGTTGCTGACGGTTGGTGACGGCATCGTCAGCCAGATTCCGGCGCTCATCGTGTCCATCGGCGCCGGCATGCTTGTTACAAAGGCTGGCGTTAAAGGCACAACGGACAAGGCCATTTTTGGCCAGCTCGGGGGATATCCCAACGCCCTCTGGCTATCCGCATTCCTGATGTCCGTCATGGCACTGCTGCCAGGCATTCCCGCGATTCCATTCCTGCTTCTTGCCGCACTGGCGGCAGGCGCGGCATTCATGCTCATGCGTCAGGCGGAACAGATCGTTGAGAAGGCGGCAACAGCCGCTGCCAGCGCCGCCGAAGCCATCCCCGTCAAGGAGGAGCCCATAACCACGGCGCTGGCCATCGACCTGATCCGTCTCGAACTGGGCTATGGCCTGTTGTCGATGATCAATTCACAGAAGGAGCAGCGCCTGACGGACCAGATCAAGGCCCTGCGACGGCAGTTAGCCTCGGAAATGGGGTTTGTCATGCCGGCTGTCCGGATCCAGGACAACCTGCAGCTGGCGTCCAATACCTACATTATCCGGATCAAGGAAATCGAAGCGGGAACCGGCGAATTGCGCCCGAATATGCTGCTGGTCATGGATCCGCGCGGCGCACAGATCAGCTTGCCCGGGGAAGCAACCCAGGAACCGACTTTCGGCCTGCCCGCGATGTGGGTCAATGAACCCAGCCGGGAAGAAGCCATGTTCCGGGGCTATACCGTGGTCGACGCCCCCACCGTCATCACAACTCATCTTACGGAAATTATCCGCGACAATATGTCGGAGCTTCTGTCCTACGTGGAAACGCAAAAGCTGCTTGATGAACTGGATGAAGCGCACCAGAAACTGATCAGCGACCTTGTACCCAACCAGATTTCCATCGGCGGTATCCAGCGGGTCCTGCAGAACCTGCTGGGCGAGCGGATTTCGATTCGCGATCTGTCGACGATACTGGAAGGCATTTCGGAAGCCTGCGGCTATACCCGCAACATCACCCAGATTACCGAACATGTCCGGTCCCGGCTCGCGCGCCAGCTTTCCGACGCCAATACGAATGAACAGGGCCATGTCCCGCTCATCACCCTGGCGCCGGAATGGGAGCAGGCATTTGCTGAATCGATCATTGGCGACGGCGAGGAAAAACAACTCGCCATGTC
>CAXBEC010000344.1:0-4154 GCA_963974145.1 uncultured Alphaproteobacteria bacterium
CTTACTCCGCCGCTACCGCTTCCGCCCCTTCATGGGCTGCGATGAACTTCTCCGCGTCCAGTGCGGCCATGCAGCCGCGTCCGGCGGCCGTAACGGCGGTGCTGTCCGGCTTGGTGACAATGTAGTTTTCGCTGTCCATGTCCACATGGCCCTTGAACACCGCCGTTGCGGGGTCGTGGCCGATGGCGATGAAGATGCCGGTGACGGGCAGTTCCGTGACGGCGCCGGTCTTCACATTGCGTACTTTCGCGCCGCTGACGCCCGGCGGATTGCCTTCGCCCAGCACCTCGTCCAGCGTCGAATCCCACATGACCTCGATCTTCGGATTGGCGAACAGCCGGTCCTGCATGATCTTTTCCGCCCGGAAGGAATCGCGGCGATGGATCACCGTTACCTTGCTGGCGTGGTTGGTCAGGTACAGCGCTTCCTCGACCGCGGTGTTGCCGCCGCCGACCAGCGCGATTTCCTGGCCGCGGAAGAAGAAACCGTCACAGGTGGCGCAGGCGGAAACGCCGTAGCCCATGTATTTCTGTTCCGATTCCAGCCCCAGCCAGCGGGCCTGCGCGCCGGTTGCGATAATGACGGAGTCGGCGATATAGGTATCGCCGCTGTCGCCGGTGCAGGTGAAGGGGCGCTTTGAGAAATCGACCTTGTTGATGATGTCCTGGACCATCGTCGTGCCGACATGCTCCGCCTGCTTCTGCATCTGTTCCATCAGCCAGGGACCCTGGATCACGTCGGCAAAGCCGGGGTAGTTCTCCACATCGGTCGTGATGGTCATCTGCCCGCCGGGCTGCAACCCCGCGACCAGCATCGGCTGCAGGTTGGCGCGCGCCGTATAGATGGCGGCGGTATAGCCGGCCGGACCCGACCCGATGATGAGAACCTTGCTGCGATGTTCGGCCATGACGATACGTGTCTCCTGCTTCGTGTTGATCCGCCGCAATTAAGCCGTGGGCGGGATGACTTCAAGTCACTTCTGGTTCAGACGTCCTTTGGTTCGACATCCAGCCGTATGGCGATGCCTTCGGCTTCCGGGGACGGGGCGGGATATTCCTTCATCACCAGCGGGTCATGGCCGGGGATGATATGGCGTGGCGAATCAGCCAGGGATTCCATGGTTGCATAGCCTTGCACCATGTCGCCCACGCTGTAGACCAGGGGAAACGGATTCTCTGTCTGCATGTTCATATAGTAATGCGAGGCGTCGGAGGCGAGCACGACCCAGCCGCGCTTCGTCGGGACGCGCACGACCTGCAACCCGTCCGTATGGCCGCCCACATGATGCAGGGTGACGCCCGGCGCGATCTCCTTCGTGCCGTCGACGAAGACGACCCGGTTGTCATAGACGTTGCGAATCATGTCGAAGACGTAATCCAGCGCATAGGCCACATTGAAGACCTTGTGAGACATGTGCTTGCCGGTGGCGAACTGCATCTCCCGCTCCTGCAGGTAGAATTTTGCCTTGGGAAAGTCGCTGACCGTGCCGGAATGGTCGTAATGCAGGTGGGTGACAACCACGTCCTCCACCTCTTTCGAATCGATACCGATTGCTTTCAGCCCCTCCGCCGGGCTGCGCAGCAGGGTCCGGCCGCGCGCCGTGGCTTCCTTTTCCTCGAAACCGACATCGACAACGATGGTGCGGCCGTTGCCCCGGATCGCCCAGACGAAATAATCCATCGGGCTCGGCCCGTTATGCGGGTCACGGTTCAGGATGTGATCATTGTGCATCGCATCGCGTTCCGCGTAGCGAATCGCAAAGACTTCATAGGGTTCGTAGCTTTCGGGCATTTTATTTTCCAGCTTTTCCAGATTTTACTTGAGGACACGGGGCCATCCGACCAGCATTGCGCACAGGATATTACTGCACACCGGGAGAGTCGATCATGGCGGACTATAAAAAAATCGGATTCATTGGTACGGGCGTCATGGGCGGGCGCATGTGCCGCAACCTTGCGACCAAGATCGGCGTTCCTGTCATCGCGTTCGACATGGATATGGACAAGGTGGCGGCGCTGGACAATGTCGGGGTTGAAGCTGCGCCCAGCGTCGCGGCCGTGATCGAGGCGGCGGATATCGTGCTGATGTGCCTGCCGGGCGAACCCCAGGTGCGCGCCATTTGTCTGGAGGAAGGCGGCGTTCTGGAACATTCCCGCAAGGGCCAGGTGATTGTCGACATGACCACGGCGACGGCGGATATCGAACGGGAACTGGCGCCGCTTTTCGCTGAAAAGGGCGTCGATTTTGTCGATGCGCCGGTCGCCAAGGGGGTCTCCTCGGCTGAGGACGGAACGCTCAGCATCATGTTCGGCGGCCCGGAAGCGGTGTTCGAGCGGGTGAAACCGGTACTGGACACCATGGGGACCGAGGTCACCCGTTGCGGCGAGGTCGGTACCGGCCAGGTGGTCAAGCTGATGAACAATATGGTGCTGGTGATGAACGTTCAGGCACTGGCCGAGGCGATGGCCATCGGCAAGCGGTCCGGCGTCGACCCGGAAGTCCTGTTCACGACCCTGTCGCGCGGATCTGCCGACAGTTTCGCCCTGCGCAAGCACGGCATGCAGTACATGATGAAGGAGCAGTATCCGGACGACGTCTTCCCGGTGACCTATTCGATCAAGGATATGAGCTATACGCTGCGCCTGATAGACGAAACAGGCGTCAACGCGGAAGCGGCCCGGCTTGTCGATCGCAAGCTGAAGGAAGCCGATGCAAAGGGCTGGGGCAAGTATTACAGCCCGGTTCTGTATCGGTTGCTCGAGTAATTGTTCCCGGAATTCAGTAATCCTTAACCAATCAGGACCATGTTACCCGATGCTGATCGCACCACGGGGAGGGGCGGCAACAGGGAGCATGGTCTTGACCACGGCGAATGTCGAACTCTACTCGGATCTGTATCGGAACGACCCGCGCGCTATACAGCGTACGCGGCTGACCCAGCAGGAACTGGACGAAGTCATCGCGTTGCATGGTCGTTTCCTGAAGCAGGACAGCGCTGGCAGGCGCGCCAGCCTGAAACTGACGAACCTGTCCTATCTGGATCTATCCGGGTGCGATATGCGCGGCGCCGATTTCACGGGGGCGGAGCTGAAGGGCGCCCGGATGACCCGGACAAATCTGCATTCCGCCAATATGTTTGCGGTGGATCTGCGCGACGCGGACCTGTCCAACGCGATCCTCGATCTGGTGGACCTGCGTGGCTCCAGCATGCGTTGCACCAATCTCGCCCATGCGAGCCTGATCGAAGCGGACCTGCGCGCCGGCCGGCTGTACAATCGCGACAGTTATGGCGAGTTGAAGATGGTCCGTCAGAAACAGTCGGTGACCGACCTGGCTGCGGCGGTCATGACCGGGTCTGACCTGAGCCATGCCAAGATGGGTGACGCGCTGATTATGGAAACCGACCTGACCGATGCGAATTTGAGCGGCGTCAACCTGGCACGCGCGGATATGACCTCATCGATCCTGACCGGCGCGAACATGGAGAACTGCGATCTGAGCGATGCCAACCTGACCAATGTCGTACTGCACGGCGCCGTGCTGACCGGGGCCCGGATGGAGCAAACCAATCTGACCGGGGCCGACCTTGTCTGCGCCATACTGGATGGCGTCGATTTGTCCCGGACAGATATTTCACTGGCGTCGTTTCCCAAGCTGCTCGCCGATCTGGACGGCGGTCTGACGCAGATGTTGAAGGACCATCATGTCTGGGTCACCAGCAAGGGGGAACTCGGCACGCGGGCCATCCTGTCGCGTTATGTCCTGTCAGAAAAGGATTTCACGTCCGTCAACCTGTCGATGGCGAATGTGTCCTACAGCAATTTCCGGGATTGCCATTTCGGCCGGGCTCATCTGATCATGGCGGATCTCAGCTATTGCGATCTGCGTGGCGCGGATCTCAGTTATGCGGATCTCCGGGGCGCCGGGCTGACCCGCGCGAACCTGACCGGGGCGAACCTGACCGGCGCGCGGTTGGGGCCGGTGCCGATGGACGGCGCGATCGGCCGGGAATGGACCACCAACCTGCAGTTCACGCGACTCAACAGCGCGCGGTTTCTTGGCGCGGAACTCATCGCCGCAAATTTCACCGGTGCGGACCTGACAGATGCCAGCCTGAAAGGCAGCAACCTGTCCCGGGCGATCCTCACCGATGC
>CAXBEC010000345.1:0-4150 GCA_963974145.1 uncultured Alphaproteobacteria bacterium
TCACCCGGACCCGGGACGTGGTGGAGATAATACAGGCCATCTGATGGAGCCCGCCGGCCAGACTGCAGGGGAGAACGCGTCGCAGGGCGTTGTGTCGCTGTTCAGCGCGCCATCGCCGGCGCCATGCGCCGAATATGCGCTGGTGCTGATGGCCATGGGTATCGGTTGTCGTCTGGCGCAGTCCGGAGATGAATGCCATCTGGAGGTCCGTGCCGGGGACGCATACCGGGCGCGTGAACAGCTTCGCTTCTACGTTCAGGAAAACAGTGGCCCGGGCCCCGGAATCGCGCCGGCGCCGAAGATTCTGGAGGGCCTGACCAGCGCTGTCGTTTATGTCATTGCGTTGCTGATTCTCAACATCCTGCAGCGGGACCAGCTGTTTTCCATCGACTGGCTGGAAGCGGGCGTGAGTCATGCGGCGGCGGTCCGGGACGGCGAATGGTGGCGTGTGTTTACCGCGCTGGGCCTGCATAGCGATACCGCGCATCTTTTCAGCAACCTCCTGTTCGGCGCGGTCTTTGTGTTTCTTGCGGGCGAACTGCTGGGCTGGGGGTTTGCCCTGACCGGAATCGTGTTGGGCGGTGCGCTGGGTAACCTGATCAATGCCTGGATCCAGAATCCGGCACATCATTCCATCGGGGCCTCCACTTCGGTCTTTGCCACGGTTGGCCTGCTGGCCGCCTACACCTGGAGCCTGAAGACGCGGCGCCTGAAACGCTGGGTGCCGCTCGGCGCGGGTATTGCGGTGCTGGCTTTCATGGGCATGGGCGGTGAACGGACGGATATCTTCGCGCATGTCACCGGGCTTGGTGCCGGGGCATTGTTTGGCTTTGCTTTCGGTGCGATGGATGCGCGCGCCTTCCTGTCGGAACGTTGCAAGCGGCTGCTAGGCGTCGGCGCGGCGGCGTGTTTCGTGCTGGCCTGGGCGTTGGCGTTGCGGGGCTGACGGTTCGATTCGTTCGCGCCGCGGCGCAGGCGCCGGCTTCGCCCGACGGCGCAACAGGGTGAAGGGCACCTTGACTGCTTCCCATATGATCCAGCCCAGCACGATGCCGGTAAAACCGAATACCAGGCTCGGCATATCCAGCGGCAGTGCCGGCACGAAGGTTCGCATGGTGGCCTGGGCGATATCCGTGTCGACATGATGGAAGAACACGAAGGGCTGTGCGAACGCCCCGGCCTGATCGATGGCCCGATAGGCGGATTCCAACGCATCGATCCGCGCCTGGGTCAGCGCCGTTACCTGTCCGCGCAGGTTTTCGTCCTGGATCACCGCCGCCTGCCCGTTCAGCAGCGCCCCCTGTCCGCGCCGCGCCTCGTCCAGATGCCCGCCCAGCCGTTGCAGATAGGCATGGACGAAAGCCACCACCTGCGCCGCCGCCAACCCGGCGACTGCCGCGACCGCCGTCCCGACCAGCGAATCCAGTTTCTTGATTACCCAGCGCATGCCGCCTCACCATACTGTCCGCCACTGGCTATCGCCAGAAAATGGCCGAATGATGGCCGGGTGCTATACATATGGCCGATCCGGATAATGCCGGTGCTGGTCGATGACGGGCGACCCTACCGCTCGTATTTCCCGACCGGCGCACCGGACCGGGGTTGACCATACACCGGGTAGCGGTGTCTCAGGCGTTGGAAACCGCGCGGCGGTAGAGGTGCCAGGATGTGTGCCCCAGCACCGGCAGAACGACCAGCAGCCCGAGGAGTCCGGACAGGAGTGAAATTCCGATCAGCACGGCGATAACGAAACACCATATTGCCATTGTCATAGGGTTCAGCATCACGAGTTTCACGCTGGTGATCATTGCTGTGACGAAATCGATATTGCGGTCGAACAGCATCGGGAATGAAATCACCGAAAACGAAAACACACCGAACGCGATCAGCGCGCCGATGCTGTTGCCGAGCACCAGCAGAAGCAGGCCCATCGGGGTCGTGAATATTTCGCGCAGCAGTTCCTGCACACCCATGGATTTCAGCCCGAGGAGCCCGAAAAACAGCACGGCTGCGATATCCATCCAGATAATCATGGCGAAGCACGTGACCAGCGCCATCCAGCCCAGGTCACGCCCCATCGCGCCGCGCACCGACGCCGCTATCCCGCCCCAGGACAGGATTTCCTTGCGCTCCAGCCGGTGGCTGATGGCATAGAAGGCGGTGGCGATGAACGGCGCGATCAATGCGAAGCCTGCGGCCAGCGGATAAACAAGAAACGGCAGATCAAAGCGCATCAGCAACAGGAAAAGAACCCACCCGCCGAGCATATAAATACCGCCGACTGCCAGCCCGTAAAACGGTGCCGCCCGGAAATCACGCAACCCGGCGCCTAAAACCTCCAGCAGGTCGTTAATCGTCACGCGCTGAACGGTGGCGGCCGGTGCCGGCGCTTCGGATGACGGTTGCGCCGTGTTCGCTGTCTCGGTCATGCGACACCTCCCAGTGCACAAGGGCGACAGGACGAACAGTTTACGCGAGGTATAGTAATAAATCCACTATCCGTTGAGCCTGTCTGGAAGCCCCAATCCCATCTGATGTTTCACACGGGTTCGCTGTTCGTGGCAATCCGCACCCCTAACATTCCATGATCTCGATGCTCACCCCATCAGGGGCGGAGACGTAGCAGAGTTTCATGCCGCCTACGCCTTCCTTGAACGGCACGGGGAACTGCACCCCCTTGGCGGCGAGTTCGGCGCAATAGGCCTTCAGGTCGCCCTCATACAGAAAGCCGAAATGATCGGTGCCCCATTCGTTATGGCTGGCATAGTCGGAATATTCCCCGATCGGGTTGGTCTTCGTGGGGGCCTCACCCGGGCGTTTGCCGCGGATGATGATGTTCACCCCGCCCAGTTCGACGAAGATTTGCGGCGCGCCGCGGGCCATGGTGTCGGCGGCGATGACCGCGCCGAATGTGTCCACATACCATTGCGCCGACTTGTGCGGTGTTTCGCTGATGATATGCACATGGTCGAATTTGAATGCCGGGTTGCTGCCGCTCATCGTTTGTCTCCTCCGTTATTCTAACCCCAGGCCGCTTCGGCCACCGCCTCACGCGCGGCGATGCGGCCGAAGGCGAGGCATTCGCCGATATTGCCCGTGCCCTGGTACAGGTAGCTGTAGATCGAGCCCAGCTCGCCGGCGCTGTACAGCCGGGGGATCGGCGTGCCGTCCGGGCGGACGACCTGCGCCTTCTCGTTGCGGCGGGGCCCGCCCTGGGTGTTCAGCATCGAGGGCGACAGTTCCACGGCGTAGAACGGCCCCTCGCCGAACGGCGCCAGCATCAGCTTGCGGCCGAAATCCGGGTCCCAGCCATCGCCGGCCACCTGGTCCCAGCGCGCCACGGTTTCGGTCAGCGTCTCCGGGTCAAGGCTGAGAGCCTCTGCCAGTTCCTCCAGCGTTTCCGCCGCCTGGATCCAGCCCTTCGACAGCTCGGCGCTGTTATCGGTGCTCCATTCGTACTGCTCCACAACCGGGTTCCAGCCATGGCTGGGGTTCATGTCGTAGAGCGGCCCGGCGGCGTTCATCTCGCGATCGAAGATCATGTACATCGGACAGGGTGTCACCAGAGGCATCCACTTGCCGTTCTTCGGGATCTTGCCGTGCCGCGTCTTAAATTTCTCATCGGTGAAGCGCCGCCCGTCCGGGCCGACAACGATCATCCCACCCGGCATTTCCTTGGAAAAATGTAGTGCCTGCATCGAAAAGGTGGTTTCGAATTCCGGTACCTTCAGCGCCATGGATGGCCCGGCGAAATTGTTCATGTGCCACAGGTCGGCGCCGACGGCCATTGCCATGGAAACACCGTCGCCTTCGTTATACGGGCTGCCGGAGGTGTAGCAGTACGGCATGCCCGGCAGGTAGTTGCGGATCATCTCCTGGTTGTTTTCGAACCCGCCGCAGGTCAGCACGACCGCCTTGCGCGCCTTCACGGTGACGGGCCTGCCGTCCCGTTCCGCCCGCACGCCGAGGATCGCTCGCGTCGCCCCGTCCTGGATCAGCTCGCGGCCCGGCGTTTCATAGAGGACCCGGATCGGCCGGTCCTTCACCAGGCTTTCGAAGCGTTTCCAGGTATGGGAATAGCCATAAGTCGGCCCGGCATGGAACTTGTGCACGCAGTCCGATCCCGGCAGTTCGGGGAATTCGATCCCGA
>CAXBEC010000346.1:0-4080 GCA_963974145.1 uncultured Alphaproteobacteria bacterium
CTATCGTATGCCGCAACAGGGGCTGGCCGGCCAGGGCACGGTATTGCTTTGGCATTCCGCCGCCGGCGCGGATACCGCGTCCTCCCGCTACAATAAGCGCTACCGTCTGCATCACCTGTCCCTTCGATTGTGGCCGGCATCTTGACGATGCGGCCGCAAAAAGCCAAGTCCCCCGAGAGCCGGCCGGCAAGATGGCGGTACGGTTCGGAATGCGATATAAGCGCCGACATGACTGTCACCGAAAACCCGCTATTGTTCAGTGTATTGGCCCTGATCAGCCTGATGCCCGCCGCCTTCGTGGCGTGGCGTCCGACGGCAGTGCGCGATTCACTGTTCTGGGTCGTCACCGGCCTGGCGCTGGCGGGGCCGACAGGCTGTGCGTTGCCCAGCTTTCGGGGCCCTGGCAAACGAGCCTTTCTTCCTCTCTCTGGGTAACTGTGGCGGCCAGCATGGCGCTTTACGTCGCCCTGGCGCTATGGACCCGCAGCATCTGGCGCCTGGCGCCGTTATTGCTGCCCTATCTGTGCCTGGTTGCGGCCATTGCGACCATATGGGCGCAGGTGCCTGGAAAGCCCTTACCGACGGAAACACCGGTCACCTGGGTGGAGATCCATATCGTTTTTGCTGTCCTGACCTACAGCCTGTTGACCATTGGCGCGGTGTCGGGTGTGGCGGTAATGCTGCAGGAGCATGCGTTAAAAACCAAGCGTCCGACCCGACTGACGGCGTTACTGCCCTCCGTTGTGGATGCGGAAAGGATGCAGGTGCGCCTGCTGGGCGCAACGGAAATCGTACTCGGTTTCGGATTGCTGACAGGCGTGGCGACTCAATTCGTCGAAACCGGCGGTGCGATGGTCATTAACCACAAAACGGTACTGTCACTGGTCGCTTTTGTGGTTATCGGTATCCTGCTGGTTGCGCATTTCCGGACGGGTATTCGCGGCCGCCGTGCGTCGCGGCTGGTATTGCTGGCCTATCTGCTGCTGACCCTGGGTTACCCGGGTGTAAAGTTCGTAACGGATATTTTATTGGCTTAGAATCTAAAATCCGTTGATTGACCCGCCACAACCATAGTATGCTTATTTTATGAGCATGGAATATTTACGCCTAAATTATGTGCATTAAAATTGGAAATCATAGCTTCGACGTTCCGGTGTTTCTGGCGCCGATGTCCGGGGTGACCGACCTGCCGTTTCGGCAGCTTGCCTACCGGCAGGGTGCGGCGATGGAAACATCTGAAATGCTGGCCAGCGGCGAGGCGCTGCTGGAAACAGAGGCATCACAGAAGAAGACTTCGCGCGCGGCGGACGGGGCGGTGCTGGCGGTCCAGTTGGCCGGCCATGATCCGCTGATGATGGCCGAGGCGGCAAAAGTCTGTGCCGGGAACGGTGCAGATATCATCGATATTAATTTCGGTTGCCCGGCCAAGAAGGTTGTCGGCAAACTCTGTGGTTCCGCGCTGATGCGCGATGAAATCCATGCGGCGCGCATCCTGGATGCTGTTGTTGACGCCGTTGACGTTCCGGTGACGCTCAAAATGCGTACAGGGTGGGACGATACGGACCGCAATGCGCCACGCATGGCCCGGATTGCACAGGACAGCGGCATTCAACTGCTTGCGGTCCATGGCAGGACACGCGCGCAGCGTTACACGGGGCATGCCGACTGGGCCTTCATTCGCAAGGTCAAGGAAGCGGTGGATATTCCGGTAATCGCGAATGGCGATATTGTCAGCCTGGAAGATATTGGAGAATGTCTGGCGCAGTCCGGCGCCGACGGTGTCATGATCGGTCGCGGGGCCTGCGGCCGTCCCTGGTTCATTCGGCAGGCAATGGAGTATCTGGCAACCGGGAGCGCCTCAGCGGCGCCGCCGCTCGAAATACAGCGGGAAATCGTGCTTGGTCATTTCGACGCGATGCTTGCGCATCACGGCACGCATCGCGGGACCCTGAATTTCCGCAAACATATTGCCTGGTATTCCCGTGGCATGCCGGACTCAGCAGATTTCCGGCAAAATGTTTATGCGCTGGAGGCGCCGCTTCAGATTCGCGGCGCCGTGGCGGCCTTTTACGGGGCCGCCATAGACCGGATGGCGGCATGACGAAGGCCATGGCACGCGAAACGGATACCGATAACGTCCCGACATCGACGTCAATCCTGAATTCCCTTGCCGATCCTGTCGTCGTCGTCGATGGCAGCGACAATGTGGTTTATCTCAATCAATCGGCGGAAGATTTCCTGCAGACGACCATGTCGCAAGTCAGGTCCGTCAACCTTCAGGATATTATCCCGCACGATAGTCCGATCCTCGCGCTGGTGCACAAGGTGCGTGCAAACGGCAACAGCATGTCGCAATACGATCTGGGGCTGGCGACGCCGCGTATCGGTGAACATGTGGTCAATGTAGATGGCGCGTCGCTGGGCGATCATCCGGGGCACGTGGTCCTGACTCTGGAGCGCCGGTCAATCGCCGGGCGGATTGATCGTTCACTGACCCATCGCGGGGCCGCGCGCTCCGTCAGTGCAATGGCGCTGATGCTGGCGCATGAGATAAAGAACCCGCTTTCCGGCGTCCGCGGCGCGGCGCAATTGCTCGAACAGTCCGGGGATTCGGTGGATCAGGAACTGACGCGGCTGATTATCGAGGAAACCGATCGGATATGTGCGCTGGTCGACCGGATGGAAATCTTTACCGACAATCCGCGTATCGAGCGGAAGGCGGTGAACATCCATATCGTCCTGAATCACGTCGTTAAACTCGCGCGGTCGGGGTTTGGCAGCAAGATACGGATCATAGAGGATTACGATCCGTCGCTGCCACCGGCCTATGGCGATCATGACCAGCTGGTGCAGGTTTTCCTGAATCTGGTGAAGAACGCGGTCGAGGCTGTTCCGGAAAGCGGTGGAGAGGTCGTTGTTTCCACCGCCTTTCAGCAGGGGATGCGGATGATGGCGCCGAGCGGGCAGGGACAGGTTCACCTGCCGCTGGTCGTGTCCATCCGTGACAATGGTGACGGTGTACCGGAGGATTTGCGGCGTCATCTGTTCGATCCATTCATTACGACAAAGCCGGGCGGGACGGGCCTTGGGCTGGCGCTTGTCGCCAAATTTGTTGGAGATCACGGGGGTATAATCGACTTGGAGAGTCGGCATCGGCGGACCGTTTTCCGCGTGATGCTGCCGATGATGACGGAACAAGATGACTGAAACGACATCAATAAGTGGATCGACCATTCTTGTCGCGGACGATGACAGGGGGATCCGTACGGTCCTGACCCGGGCGCTGGCGCGACTGGATTGTGATGTACGGACAACGGGTAATGCTGCGACGCTTTGGCGCTGGGTCAGCGAGGGGCTTGGCGATCTCGTTATTACCGATGTTGTCATGCCGGATGAAAACGGACTGGACCTGATTCTCCGGATCCGGAAGATCCGGCCCGATTTGCGCGTCATTGTGATGAGCGCGCAGAACACCCTGTTGACGGCGGTAAAGGCGAATGAGCGCGGGGCGTTCGAATACCTGCCGAAACCGTTCGATCTGAACGAATTGATCAGCGTCGTGTCGCGCGCCCTGACAGAGCGCAGTACGCCAAAACGCCATCCGGGCGATGCCGAGAAAGAAGAGGAAAACCTGCCGCTGATAGGCCGGTCGCCCGCGATGCAGGATATTTATCGCGTTTTGGCCCGGCTTGTCGGTACGGATCTCACGGTTCTGATCACGGGCGAATCCGGCACCGGTAAGGAACTGGTGGCGCGGGCGTTGCATGATTATGGCAAGCGGAAGAGTGGTCCCTTCGTTGCGATCAATATGGCGGCGATACCACGCGAACTCATCGAAAGTGAGTTGTTCGGCCACGAAAAGGGATCGTTCTCGGGTGCCACCAACCGCAGCGCCGGGCGTTTTGAACAGGCGGATGGCGGGACATTGTTCCTGGATGAGATCGGCGACATGCCGATTGAAGCGCAGACGCGGCTGTTGCGCGTGTTGCAGGATGGCACGTTCACCACGGTTGGCGGGCGTACGGCGATTCGTTCCAGCGTACGAATCGTCGCGGCCACGCACCGGGATCTGCGGCAGTT
>CAXBEC010000347.1:0-4063 GCA_963974145.1 uncultured Alphaproteobacteria bacterium
CCCGCCGAAATCGGCCGCCTTGCCGATCGTATAGATGAAGGCCAGTGCCGCCAGCGTATCCATATAGAAGGTCAGCGGTATCAGCAGCGCGATGGTGGCCGAGGAGGACAGGCCGGGAATTGCGCCGGCCAGCAGCCCGATCAGCGTGCCCAGCACCGCGAAAAATACCGGTGCCCATCCCGAGAACAAGGTCTCAAATCCGTCGATAATACCCACGAGTATGCAGTCCCCAATTTTATCGATGTATTGCGCAACGGATACGCCCGGTGAATTCCGGCAGGTTTATCCGTTCTATGTCGGCGTCACCGGCGGGTGTATCCGCTCTATGCCGGCGTCAGTAGAAGCCCAGGAATTCGCGCAACGGCTGGAACAGGACCTGGCTGTTGAATTCCCAGACCGAACCCGGTGTTTCAAACAGCCCGAGCAGACCGAAGAACAGAATGTAATAGGTGATGGCCGCCACGACCGGCACCAGGATCAGCCGCACCGGTCCGCGATTGCCGAACATCGCCAGCGTGACCGCGGCCGCCAGAATGGTCGGCCCCAGGTACTGGAACAATTCGTTCAGCCAGACATACAGGAACGCGAACCCGATAACCGGTAACAGATAGCGCAACAGGGTTGTCGCTTCCCCGGCTTCGATCACTCGCCAGCCCGTGCGCGCCAGCCGGACCACCGAAGGCACCAGCAGTACCAGCGTCAGTACGACCAGCAGGCTGAGCACCATGATCGGGAAATCCCGGGCCGAAAAGCCGGGATCCTGCGGCGAGATATAGATATTCCTCGTCGCATAGCCGAAGACCGCCGCCACCCCCAGAACGAGGATGGCGGCGATAACGTCGTTGCGTGCAGACTTGTCCACGTCTGACCTCAAACTATCGTATCGGTCCAACGCCTATTTTGCTGCCTGCGCCGCTTTCACCTGCTCGATGGTCGGCATCCAGTCGGTGCGCAGCTTCTCCATCAGCGCCTTGGTCTCGGCCGAGCCACGATAGATTACGCCCAGGCCCGCCTTCTTTGTCAGGCTCTTGAATGCCGGATGTTCGGTTGCCTTCTTGATCGCTTCCGCCAGGAAAGCAATACGTTCCGCCGGCATGCCTTTCGGCCCCGTCAGCATCATCGGCGAATACATCGGGACATAATCGCTGCCGAGTTCACCCATGTTCTTGTATTCGCCCAGGGCCGGGTCGCGGCCTTCGCCGAACTGGCCAACCACGTGCAGCTTGTCTTCAAAGCCCGTCACGTTGCTGATCGCCAGCGCGCCCATATCGATCTGCTTGCCGATGATCGCCGCACGGGTCTTTGCCGAGCCCTTGAACGGCACGTCCTGTACCATGCCGTCCACGCCATGCTTGGTCAGCCATGCGAGCGTCGCCAGCTGGGTGATGCTGCCGCGGCCGGGATGTCCCCAGCGCAGCTTGTTACCCGCGGCATGGGCTTCCTTGATACTGGCGATGACCTCCTGCGGTGTCTTGAACTTGGAATCCGCCTGGGTCATCAGCGTCATGGTGATGAGCCCGACCTGTGCGATGGGCACGAAGTCATTCATCCAGTTGACGCCGCGATCGCGCAGCTCGGTGGCCACCACGCCGCTGCCGGCGGAGATGAAATGCAGGGTGTAGCCATCCGGCTTCGCATTCTGCACGAATTTCATGGCTGGCACCTGCGCACCGCCCGGCTTGTTCAGAATTACCATCGGCTGATTGTTGATGAATTCCGGAATCACGCTCGACAGGATACGGGCATAGGTATCCGTCCCACCGCCGGCCGAGAACCCGACAACAACCGTCAGGGCCTTTTCGGGGTATGTGTCCGCCGATGCCGGCGCCGCAACCAGCGCCGCCGCCATCAATCCTGAAACCGCTAATTTCTTGAGCATTCTTTTTTCTCCCATGTTCATTAATCCGTGTACGCAACACGATACGCACATTGTTTCTTCTATAAAACTAGACTTTAGGGTTACAAAGCGACGCCGGCCATTGCAAGGCGATTTTGGCCTTGCTGCGAAATTGCTGTCCTGGGTTGCACTTTCCGGCCGAAACGGCCGGAACCGCTACTTTCGGTTCAGTTGAAACACCGTCGTCCGGTCCGGGCTGATCCACAGCGCCCTGGTGTCGTTCACAAACCGGAAGGTCCCGCCGAATTCGCTGCTGAATTCGTTCGCCCCGATCCTGCTGTACTGGCGATCGATCTCCGTGCCGACGCGCCGGACGGTCAGCCCGTTATTGTCCTGGAACGTGAATTCCTCCGTCTGCCGGTTTCCGTTGACCGTGAATTCCCACTGGCCGAGCACCGCGATGTCCACCGATCCGCCAATCGGCGACGACGGAATGTCCTCGCCCCTGCCGGGTGTCAGTTCGCCGTCCGACCCGTCGCTGTCATCGAACCTGATCAGCTTGAAGTTCTTGCGGAACTTGATCGTCTCCTCATCCGCGCTCTTGTAGCTGCGCCGGAAGAACCGGCCCCGCGTGAACGTCTTCGGCGTACCGTTATTGATGCTTACCGACAGAGATTCTTCGCCCCGGCTTTCGATCAGCAGCCCGACCGGATCGCCGTTATCCAGCGTACCGACCCAGGCCCCCCCGACCGATGGCGGAATGATGGGAACCAGCCGCTGTTCGGATGCGTCGGTCGGTTTATAGCGCAGCTGCAGGTAGTTCTTGCGGAACCGAATGCGGTCGCCATCCGAATTGAAGAAGTCGCGCTTGCTTTTCTTTTCCCGCGTGAATTCCTCCAATGGACCGTCATTGATGCTGGCCATCAGCGAGAGTTCGCGCTCATTCTCGATATAGATGATGCCGCTCTGCCCCGCGACCTCGCGCTGCCAGGATCCTTCGGTGCACTTCATGTCCACATCGCAGACCTGCGTCGTCGTCGCCTTGACATAGGCACCGCCGACATCCAGCCCCATCCCCTTGCCGATGGCGGCCGTGAAGCCCAGGAAGCGGCCGACCTCGTCATCCTTGCCGTCGCCATCCTCATCGCGGCGTTCGAACCACATGCCGAGCGTTGCATCCCACTGCGCCGCTTCCAGCCCTTTCAGAAAATCTGTGAAGTCCTTCGTCTTCATCCCCTTGACCAGGTCGAAGGCGTTTTTCAGATCCAGCTGGTAGCCATGCGACTTGCCGCGAAGACGGTTTGCCGGATCCTTCCAGAATCCGACGGTGAAAGCCGCCGAAGCGCCGCCACCGGCACGGATATTCAGGCTGCGACTCGTATACATCTTGAGGCCCGTTTCATCATCCGCGCCGGCATCCAGGCCGGATTTGGCGCTGCAGCCCCAGACCCATCCTGCCTCACCTTCCACATTGATGATGGCGCCGACCTCGCCGCCGATACCGACAGAAATGGAATTGAATTTTCCGGTGCACTGATCGTCCAGGGACTTCGTCGGAATTTCCTCCGACGGGTCGGCATCCTCGCTGGACAGGCGCGACTGCAAACCGCTGTCATTGTTGAAGCCTACCGCCATCTGGAGCGCGGGAAGGATGTCGCCTCCCATGACCTCAAGCTGCGCCAGCGCCGCTTTTTTCGTCGCACCCGCCGGGGTGATCTTGCAGATGCCGTTCAGGCCCCGTTGCAGCCCGTCCTCGCAAGGCTTGCCCTTGTCGGTAATCTTGCAGGCGCGCTGCCCCTCGCCGCCGCAGCTGACGCATTGGCCGTCACGCGAGGTCGAACCTTCGGCGCATTGCCGACCGGCCTTGAGCACACGGCAGGCCGTCTGGCCGACGCCACCGCAGGGTTTGCAGATCTTGTTTCCATCCGGCTCGAAGCTGCCCCGGCAGGGGAAGCCGCCGACAAGCTTCGGACAGGCCCGCTGATCCGGGCCGCCGCATTGCTGGCAGATGCCGTCGATCTTGTGCGTGCCTTGCGCACACTGCTTGCCCGCCTTCAGCGCCCGGCACGCGGTCTGCCCCTCGCCGCCGCAAGGTCTGCAGATATTGCTCCCGTCCGGCTCGAAACTGCCGCGGCAGGGATAGCCGCTGGCGAGCTTCGGACAGGCCTGTTCGTTGGGACCACCGCATCGCTGGCAGGTGCCGTTTATCTTTTTCAGCGCGCCGTC
>CAXBEC010000348.1:0-4063 GCA_963974145.1 uncultured Alphaproteobacteria bacterium
CCAGAAAACGAGCCGGTTCACGCCGCGGGTGGGGATAATCTCCCCCGGGGGGCTATCAACCGGCACCAGATCTGTTTTCGGGATGCGCAATAGCTGCGATAGGCCGCAGTCCGATCGCCCGTTACAGCAGGTGGTTGCAACGATACGCAGGCCGCTGCGGGTTCGGCAATATGGATTCTGTCAGAACTGAGAGTTATTTACGCAATCAGCGATGCTTTGAAACAGCCTCAAGGATATCAAGGATCAGGTTATCGCGTTTTTCCTCAATGTCGCTTACCCCCTGGCCTTTCCATTCCTCGGCTATGCCATCGGCCAGTTTCTGTACGACGTCTTCGGTAATCTGCGGTGTGCCGAGATCGGGCCACCAGCGATGGAAGCTGTCGGCGAAATGTTCACAGAATGCCCGCATGCCGCCTTCGCCGGCGGCCAGGCTGAACAGGGTATGCGGCCCCATCGCCGCCCAGCGGATGCCCGGCCCGGCCCAGATCGCCTTATCGACATCGCCCACGGTCGCGACGCCGGTCGTGGCCAGATGAATGGCCTCCCGCCAGAGGGCGGCCTGCAGCCGGTTGGCGACATGGCCTGGCACCTCGCGCTGTAACCGGATCGTTTCCTTGCCCAGCGCGGCGTAGAAGGCTTCAGCTGATTCCAGGATGCCGGGCGCGGTGCGGTCATTGGCGAACAGCTCAACCAGCGGGATCAGATGCGGCGGATTGAACGGATGCGCCAGCAGCAATCGGGACGGGTCGGTCCATCCCGCCTGCAACTCGGACAGCATCAGGCCGGACGTCGAGGTCGCGACGATCGCCTCCGGGGCGAGCCGCGGTTCGATTTCGGCATAGGTGGCCAGTTTGACCGGCAGCTTTTCCGGCACGTTTTCCTGGATGAACTGGGCTTCCGCAACGGCGTCGCCGGCGTCCCTGAAAAACCGGACGGCGTCCGGGTTGCCCTTCGCATCACCGGTCAGCCGCTGCACAACCGGCCATGCATTGGCGATATACGCCCGCACCGAAGCCTCCGTATTCTCCGCAGGGTCGAAGACGTCAACCTCCAGCCCGGCGGCCAGGAACAGCGTTGTCCAACTCGCGCCGATAACACCCGCGCCGATCACGGCGACGCGTTCAATGGCAGCAGCATCTTTCATCGGGCTTTCTCCCTGTCCATGAAACCGAGCAGGCCAATTGGGGCATATTCACCGCGCGATCGCAAACCGGTGATTTCGCCGCATGGACCGGTGGCGACCGTCGATAATATAGTCGCTGGCGGATACGACACTTGATGCGGGTGGGGAACGATGGCGGAGACGAGTGTGAATTTTGCGGTGGCGCTGCGGGCGACGGCGGAATGCCTCGGTATGTTCGCGGCGGAGACCGGACTGTTTGCCGCGAACGGGATCGACTTCCGGCTGAAGGGATTCGAGACAGCGGCCGAAAAGGGCATGGCGGGGCTGAAGGACGGGAGCTGGGATTATCTGGAAATCGGCATGACGCCGCTGATCCCGCGCATCGTTGACGGGCAGGACCCGGTGGTGCTGCTGGCTACGACGGCGGTCAACTCCAACTTTCTGATGGGGCATCGGGATGTGACGGATATCGCGATGCTGCAGGGGGGCAGGATCGGGTGCCTGTCCAACACGGGCCAGACGGCCTTCGCCGCCAATACGGTGCTGTCAAAATATGGCGTTGCCGACGGGGTCGAACTGGTGGCTCTGGGCACCTATCCGGCGATCTTTGCCGCCGTTGCGGACGGCGAGGTGCAGGGCGCGATCCTGGCCGCCGATTACCGGTTTCACGGCGCGGTGCATCACGGCATGAACGCCTTGGCGGATATCGGTGCGGCCACGGGCCTGCCGGGCACCGCCCTGATATCGACAAGGCATGTCGTTTCCCGGGAGCCGGAGCTGACGCTTGGTATTGTGCGCACCTATGTGCAGGTGATACAGCGCTTCAAGACGGACCCTGATACGGCGATTCCGTTCCTGCACCGTCACCTGAATATCGATGACGCCGATGTTGTTGCCGGAATCCACGGCTATTTCGCGGATACCTTCGAGCGCCTGCCATATCCGTTGGCGGCGAATCTTCAGGTCGCGATCGACGAGACCGCAAAGAAACGACCGGAAGCCGCCCGGCTGACCCCGGCCGATCTTGTCGATACCCGTTTTCTGGATGCGGTAAAGGCGGAAGGGCTGATCGAACAGCTGTACGGCTGACGGTCGGGTTCAGTGGGTGACCGCGTCGGAGAACAGGTTCACCACCAGCACGCCGGAGATGATCAGCCCGATTCCCAGTATGGCCGGCGCATCCAGGGACTGGCCGAACCGGTAATAGCCGACAATCGCGATAAGCACGATGCCGAGGCCGCTCCATACCGCGTAGGCGATACCGACAGGAATCGTCTTGAGGACGATCGACAGCAGGTAGAACGAGGCGATGTAACAGACCGCCATCAGCAGCGTCGGCCCCAGGCGGGTGAACTGTGCGCTCGCCTGCAGGGCCGAAGTGCCGATCACTTCCAGCAGGATCGCCAGCAACAGGGCGACCTGGGGAATTAAACCGCGCATGGGTGCCGGACGGCCGCGTCAGGCCGCCGCCGATTCATCCTGATCCGAATGGAAACGCCGGATCTGCGTCCGGTGCATGCGGCGCTGCGCATCGGCATCGAATGAATCGCGCCGATGCAGCACTTCCAGGTTGCTCCACATCAGCGCGTCGCCGACCTGCCATTCATGGCACATGTAGAATTCCGGATTGTCGATATGCGCCCATAGCCGGTCCAGCAGCCGGTCGCTTTCCGCCACCGACAGGCCGGGGACATAGCTGCGCGGCCGACGGCCCAGAAACAGCGCCTTGCGGCCGGTCGCCGGATCGATGCGGACCAGCGGGTGGTGCGCGCCGGGAGTCTCGCGGACATCGGTTATCTCCGCATATCCCTTGCGGCGCATGCCGGCACTGTTATGGGAGGAATCATGGATTGCCGTCTTGCCTTCGATTTCGGCTTTCAGGTCGGCAGGCAGGGCGTCATAGGCCCGGTACATATCCGCGAAATAGGTGTTGCCACCCGCCTCGGGGACCTGCAGCGCATACAGGATCGCCGCCCGCGGCGGGTTTTCCTGGTAGGTCATATCCGCATGCCAGACCGCCTCTCCGGCGCCAAGATTGCCGGCCGGCTTGCCGTCCTGAACGATATTGGAGATCACGTTGATTTCGGGATGCACTTTGTGGAACGGCTCGCCAAACGGGTTGGGGGCGGGCTCATCCAGTATGCCGAACCTTGCGCTGCTGGCGACCAGTTGCGCATCGCTGATCGTCTGGTTGCGAAACAGCAATACCAGATATTGTGACAGGGCCTGCTGTAACGCAGCGGCAGTGCTGTCATCGATATTGCCGAGGTCCAGTCCCCTGACTTCGGCACCAAGCGGTTGCGGCAGCGGCAAGACCGTAAAGTTCGACATTTAATTATCCTTTTCCTGCATTTGCTGTTTGTGAAAACGGTTACGCCGTGATCGTTGCGGCGTTGGAAAATTCGCCCCAGATCCGGTTCTTGTCGACGGCCAGACTGTCACAGATGCGGTCAAATTCCTCTTTTTCGGCGGAAGACACCGGACCATCGGCCGCAATGACCAGATAGGCAATGCGCAACAGTGTCCGCGCCGCCTTGTAGTCATCGGCGTAACGCGAAATCCTGTCGCGCAATACGGTCTCCCATTCCTGCGGATCCTCGCGCAGCTCTTCCAGATAATCGTTCATGATGTCAACCGCATCGCGCGGATCATGCACCTGCAGCCGTTCGATAGCGCCGAGGATAGCGTCAACGCGGTAGCGTTCGCTCAGGCTGACTTCGCCATCCGCGTTGGAGGCGAGGGCGCAAACACCCATGGCTGCTTTCAGGAACGCTCTGTCCCAGTAGCGCGCCGTATCATGCCGCAGTTTTTCGATGACGGTCATGTCCGTCACATTAGCAAGATCCGCCTGTACTGACAAAACTCCTGTTACATGGGACATTGCGCCGCAATCGCTGGTACGGAGCGAAGCGGTTTTGTATATCTCGGTTCGGCGCGTTC
>CAXBEC010000349.1:0-4054 GCA_963974145.1 uncultured Alphaproteobacteria bacterium
GATTGCGTCATCGACCCGCCGCCAGAACAGGTTGTCCTCGCGGCCCGCATACAGGCCAACGACGGAAAACATGTTGTGATTATGCGGCACGAGACTCATATACGGGGCCCATGTGAAATTCATGACCGTCAGGTCATCTGACCGGTAAAGCGGCACGATGCCTGCCGCTCCGCCTTCCCCCATCTCACGGATGACCGATGCCGGATCGGACACGGCGCGGGCGACAGTTTCGCGGATCGCCTTCTGCCCGTCACGGATGGCCAGTTTGCAGTCTTCAATAAACCGTTCCCTGCTGAACATCGTCGTCGCTCCCGATACCCGGTGGCATGGAAATCATTCTCCACACCGGCCGCCGCACCGATAGTCCATTTTCTGGACTGCGATTCGCAAGATGCCGCGTTATAGTCGATTCATGGAGAGCTACCGCCAATACTGCCCCGTCGCAAAGGCGCATGAAATTCTTGGTGATCGATGGACGATCCTGATCATCCGCGAACTTGTCGGCGGGCGCGATACCTTCAACAGTATCGCACGCGGCCTGCCGGGGATTCCCCGTTCGCTGCTGACCGACCGCTTGCGGCGGCTTGCGCAGAAGGGCGTGCTTTCCAGGGTGGAGCACAAACCCGGACGATACCGGTACACCCTCACGAATGCCGGGCAGGACCTGCAGGCCGTGGTCGATGCCCTGGGGAGCTGGGGGGCGCGCTGGGCGCTGAACCTGCCCGACGAAGCCGATCTCGACCCGGGGCTGTTGCTTTGGCGAATGCGGCACAGACTGGCCACCGATGCCCTGCCGTCACGGCGGATCGTGATTTCTTTCGACTTCAGAACCGGCGCCGGCGGACGGTTCTGGTTCGTCATCGATGACGGAGAGGCCTCGGTCTGCGTGACGGATCCGGGATTCGACATTGATCTTGAGGTGACGGCGGATCTGTCGGTGTTCTATCAGGTCTGGCTTGGGCGATTATCCCTGGCCGCTGCGCGACGCAGGCGGGATGTCGTCGTCGAAGGTTCGCCTTTGCTAGAACGCGAATTCGCGAACTGGTTCCTGTGGAGTCCCATGGCCAAATTCGTCAAGCAGGCCGGGATCGCCTCTTTATAAATTTTGCACCGCCACCATATCCCGGCCGGATCGGGTTATCGGCCCTTTGGTTTCGCGCCGGCGCGCAAGGGTTTTCCGGCAGGGAAAGGTCGATGGTGGAGTTTGCCCTTTCTGCCGCACGATTTAATTTTATATTCTAGAGGGCAGAGGAATACCCATTCGGCAGAACACTCTCGGCAAGGAGCTTCCGCAATGGAAAACGAACTGCAGTCATCGCCTGGGGAACAGGCAACGGATACCGGCGAGGTGAACGGCAACGCCGTATACTCCCAGTCCTACGACCCGAACGAGAGCGGTCTCCCCGCGATCGCACCGCTGTTGCTCGATGCTCCGGACCCCGGGCTTCTCGAGCGGCTTTGCGAGAATAATCCGGACTACATCTCCAACATGCTCCGACAACTCGCCCAGCAGCTTAATGGCGGCGAGGAAATTGTCCGCGAATATTTCTCTGAAGACGATGGCATCATCTTCAATTCAGGATTGATCGCCAAGTTCAGCCTTCTTTTCCAGGGCTTTATCGCAACCGGGAGCACCATTACCCAGGAACTCGGCGTGCCGGTCTTCGACATAGAGGTCCCGGAAGGCTGGGTTTTCGATTTGACCTCCAGTGCGACGCAGGGGAACAAGGCTTCCTTCGCCGTAAAAATCATGGGTCTTTCCGGCGGTTATGGTTCGAATAAGACCGTCCATGGGACGGTCGCCATACCCGGAAACACGGAAAGCTGCCAGGCACAGGTCTGGGCGACAATCCAGTGGCGCAAATATGAACGGCCAGGAACGGGCGAAGCGCTCTATGTCGGCAACGTTACCAATATCATCGACGGCATGATCGTCAGGAACCGGAACGATCCCGAATACCGGACCGTCTACGCCGACCGTTATGCCCGGACTGTTCGCAAGTTTGGCGCGGCGCCCGGCGGGGAAAACGGTAAATACGACTACTTTATCGAACAGGAAGCCTCCGACGCGTACAGCTTCGACATGCCGGTTGCGATCGGCGAATTCGCGGTCAGCACATTCACCGTGACCATGTCTTCAACATGCCAGTCGAGGATAACGCTCGCGGCGCAATTCCCGATGGCTGTCTACGAAATCAAGGGGCCAACGGATAACCCCGTCGTCGTGAGTATCCGGAAATGCGAATAGACGGCGCGCGTTTGCGGAGCTAACCGGTTGCAGCGCCGCTCCCGGCATCCGCCGGACCCGGGTTGACCGGGCGCACCTCAACAAAGGCCGTGTTATAGGTTGTCGCCCCGCAGGCAGCCGAAAGATCGCCCGTCACGGAGTTGGCGCAGCCTTCCCGGTCGACCCCGTCGGCATCAGGCTTGTACCAGCGGCCTTCCTTCATGGAAACGCAGCCATGCGCGATATCTTCCGTCACGCGGACAGGCAGGATCGTGGCGCCATAGGCGCTCATCACCTTCACCGGCTGGCCGTCCTGTATGCCGCGCGCGGCCGCATCGACGGGATGTATCCAGATATCGTCCGGATCGACCCGGTTCAGCTTTTCCTGATTGCCGTGAATCGAATGGGTCCGCGCCCGCGACTTCGCGCTCAGCATGCTGAGCGGAAAGGCATCGCTGGTTTCGATATGGGGTACCCATTTCGGGATGGCCGAAATCTCACCCAGGCCGAACGGATTCGGGTTTTTACCCAGGCCGGTCGAATAGATCTCGATCTTGCCCGAGGGCGTGGCGAATTTGTGTTTGTCCGGATCGCGGATCTGCTTCGCGAAAGCGACAGCATCCTCGGGCGCCGGGTGCCGCGCCACGCCTTCCGCCATGAAGGCGTCGAAGTCATCGACCACACCGCCGGTGAATTCACGCAACCAGTCGAGCTCGCTTTTGTCGTTGAAGCCCTCTATACCCACGCGCCCGGCCAGATCCGCCAGGATGTCCATATCATTGCGGCATTCATACATCGGCTCGATCGCCTGTCGCATGAAGATCGAATAATGCCCCGCGCCGGCCCAGGGCGTATGGACGTCATTGCGCTCCCAAAACGTCGTCGCCGGCAGCACGATATCGGCATGGCGCGTTGTCGGCGTCAGGAAATGATCCTGGCCAACGATGAACTCCACATTGTCGAGCGCCTTTGCGATCTTCGGGGCATTCGGGCACTGGTTGAAGATATCGCCGCACATGGCGTAGATCAGCTTGATATCCGCCGGATAGCCACCCGCCGTGCCCTTCTCCAGGAAATCCGCGAGCAGCGGCGTCGAGACCTGTGAATCAACCGGGTTCTTCCCGCCCGGCAGCGACTTGACGCCGGACCGGCCGGTCGCGCCGTTGCTGACCCCGGAACTGCCGCCGGCGACCCCGACATTGCCGGTAATCGCTGCCAGCGCATAGGCGGCGCGGTGGAACTGTTCGCCATGCAATGTGCGGCCCGGCGCGTAACCGCACTGGATCGCCGCCGGTTTCGTCGACCCGAATTCGATGGCGAGACGGCGGATCGTTTCCGCCGGGATGCCGGTGATTTCCGCCGCCCATTCCGGCGTCTTCACGATCCCGTCCGCTTCGCCCATCAGATAGGCGCGGTAGGAGCCGCCCGACGGTGCGCCGGCCGGCAGGGTCGCCTCGTCGAAGCCCTGCACGTAGGTGTCCAGATACGCCTGATCGTGCAGCCCTTCGCTGACGATGACCCAGGCCATCGCGATCAGCGCGGCCGCATCGGTCGACGGCCGGATGAAGATATGTTCGTCGGCCAGCATTTTGCTGGAGCGCTGCCGGCGCGGGTCGACGCTGACAATCCTCACGCCGTTCTCTTTGGCATGTTTCAGGTATTGCGGGGTGCCGGTGCCGAAGGTGCCGTCGGCGGGCGACCAGCCCCACATCAGGATCAGTTTGGAATTTATGTAATCCGTAGGTTCGCGGCCGGCGGCCTTGTAGGAAATATCCGGCCCGTAGGTTTCGCGGATGGAAAAGATTTCCGCCTCGCAGGACATGCTCG
>CAXBEC010000350.1:0-4048 GCA_963974145.1 uncultured Alphaproteobacteria bacterium
CGAATCCGGCTTTCTTGGCGCGCTGATCCCCGAGGAATTCGGCGGCGCCGGCCTGCCGATCCGCGCGGGCGCAGTGATCCTCGAGACGATCCATGCCTCCGGCTGCAGTGCCGGGGCCTGCCATGCGCAGATGTATACGATGGGCACGGTGCTGCGGCACGGCTCCCCCGCCCAGAAACAGGAATACCTGCCGAAGATCGCCAGCGGCGAGCTGCGCCTGCAGGCCTTCGGCGTGACCGAGCCGACCACCGGTTCGGATACCACCCAGCTCAAGACCCGCGCCGTCCGTGACGGCGACAGCTATGTCATCAACGGCCAGAAGGTCTGGACCAGCCGGGCGCTGCATTCCGACCTGATGCTGCTGCTGGCCCGCACCACCCCGGCGAACGAAACCAAGCGGCGCAGCGACGGGCTGTCCACCTTTTTGGTCGACATGCGCGCCGCGCGCGGCAACGGCATGGACATCCGCCCGCTCGAGGCGATGATCAACCACAACACCACCGAAATCTTCTTCGACAACCTGCGCATTCCCGCCGCCGCGCTGATCGGCGAGGAAGGCAAGGGCTTCCGCTATATTCTCGACGGCATGAATGCCGAACGCATCCTGATCGCCGCCGAAGCCATCGGCGACGGCCGGTTCTTCACCCGCAAGGCGGTCGAATACGCCAATGAACGGGTCGTCTTCGGCGAACCGATCGGCAAGAACCAGGGCGTACAGTTTCCCATCGCCAAGGCCCATGCGGACCTCGAAGCCGCCGACCTGATGAACCGCAAAGCCGCCGCCCTGTTCATGGCCCAGCGCGATGCGGGGGCCGCCGCCAACATGGCCAAGCACCTCGCCGCCGAAGCCGCATGGGGCTGCGCCGAGGCCTGCTTCACCACCTATGGCGGGTTCGCCTATGCGCGCGAATACGATATCGAGCGCAAATGGCGCGAATGCCGCCTGTTCCGCACGGCGCCGATTTCGACCAATATGATCCTCGGCTATATCGGGCAGCACGTGCTCGGCATGCCGCGCTCCTACTGATCGCCGGGCCCCTTGCCCCCGGATCCGGATCCGAAGGCCCCGGTCGTCGCCGCCGTCGCCAGCACCTTCGCGGTGCAGACGCTGAGCGCCATGGCGATCCACGGTATTCCGGTCTTCGCGCCCGTCGCCGCGGCGGATTACGGCCTGCCCGAGACCCAGATCGGCATCTTCACCGCCGTCGCCTATAGCATGGCGATGGCCATCGGGCTTGCCGCGGGCGGGTTCGTCGCGCGTTACGGCGCGATGCGGGTCTGCCAGCTGGCCATGGTGGCCGCGGCGCTCGGTATCGCCGCCTTCGCCGTCGGCACCCCCTGGCTGGCGGTGGTCAGCGCGCTGCTGATCGGCGTCGGATTCGGCCCGATAAACCCGGCCAGTTCGCATATCCTGGTTCGCGCGACCACACCGAAATCACGCCCCTTCGTCTTCTCGCTGAAGCAGACCGGCGTGCCCGTGGGCGCGGGGTTCGCCGGGCTGGCCGTGCCCGCGCTTGTCGCGCTTTACGACTGGCGCATCGCCGCGCTGGTGCTGGCCGCGCTGCCGCTGCTGGCGGCGCTGCTGGTGCAGCCGGTGCGGGGCGCGCTGGACGGCGACCGGCGACCGGGCGCCGTGCTGTTCGGCGGCGGCGGGATGGCCACCGCCCTGCGCGCCCTGACCCGCGACCCGACCCTGCGGCGACTGTCCCTGATCGCCTTCAGCTATGCCGGCGCGCAATCCTGCTTCGCCGCCTTCCTGGTCGTCTACCTGACCATCGATGTCGGCATGCCGCTGGTCCAGGCCGGGGCGATCTACGCGGTCAGCCAGGCCGGCGCGGTCGCCGGCCGCATCGTCTGGGGCGCGATTTCCGGCCGGTTCATTCCAACCCGCCGGATCTTCGCCCTGCAGGGGCTGATCACCGGGTTGTGCCTGTGCGTCGTCGCCAGCTTCGCCGCCGACTGGCCGCTCGCCATCGTGCTGCCCGCCTGCCTTGTGCTCGGCACCACGGGTTATGGCTGGAACGCGTTGTACCTGTCGGAAGTCGCCACCGCGGCGCCCCCCGGCGCGATCAGCACGATTACCGGCGCGGCGCAGTTCATCATCTTCAGCACCGGTGTGATCTTTCCGCCCCTGTTCGGCGGGCTGGCGGCGCTGACCGGCGACTTCGCCATTTCCTTCCTGTGCATCGCCGGGCTGACCATCGCCGCCGGCCTGTACGGGTTCGCCCTGCCCCGCGCCGCCTGACCCCGCCTGCGGGCGCGTCCCCTCATGGTTTGATCTTCACCATCAGCATCAGCGGGATGGCCGCGAAGGACACCAGCGCATACAGCATGAAGGAATTGGTATAGCCGACCATCAGCGCCTGCCGGTTTATCTCCGACGCCAGCGCGGAAAGCCCCTGCACCGTATCCACCGACCAGCTGCCCATCAGGTTGGGAAACCGCAGCACATCGGTAAACGGCGTGATGTTCTCACCCAGCTCCGCATAGCCGATCCGCCCGGTGCGCGAGACCACCAGCACGCTGGCGGAAACAAACAGGCTGGTGCCGAAATTGCGCAGCAGGTGGAATATCGCCGCCGCATCCGGCAGCAGCCGCGGGTTCAGCGTCGCGAAGGCGACCAGCGACAGCGGCACCCACATGATCGCCGATCCGATCCCTTGCATGACCCCGTTCAGCGCCACCGTCAGCGGCGCGGTTTCCAGGTTGAACTGCGCCATGTTCCAGCCCGACATCCCGATCGCCACGATGCCGATGATCATGCCGATCCGCGGGTCCAGCTTGCCCATGCGCGCCACCGCAAAGAAGCCCAGGATCATCCCGGCGCCGCGCGCGGCCAGCAGGATCCCGATCATTGAATCCGGATAGCCCATCAGGTTCTGCAGCATGGTCGGGATCATCACCGTCGGCGTGATGTTCAGCATGCCGTAGATGAACACCAGCAGCACCCCGATGCTGAAATTCCGGTCGAGGAACAGGCGCGGATTGAAGAAGGGCTGCGTCGCGGTCATCGTATGGATGACCAGAATCCACACCGCCGCCCCGATAATGGCGACATAGGCAAGGATTTCCGGCGATTCCCACCAGTCCAGCCGCTCCCCCCGGTCCATCATCAGCTGCGCGCAGGTGATGGCGATGGAGAACATCAGGAACCCGGTCCAGTCGAGCCGCGCCAGCGACCGCTCGCCCGCATCGTGGATCCACAGCCAGGACGCCAGCAGCGTGGCCCCACAGATCGGCAGGATCAGGATGAACACATAGCGCCAGTTATAAACCTCCGCCAGATACCCGCCCAGCGCGGGCGCCAGCGCCGGGCCGATGACCACCGCCATGCCGAAAATACCCTGCGCGAAGGCGCGCCGTTCGGGCGGGTAGACCGCGATGATGATCGCCTGCGACAGCGGCACCAGCGGCGCGCCGAACGCCCCCTGCCCGATCCGGTAGAGGATCAGCGGCAACAGCGAATCCGCCGTCGCGCAGAGCAGCGAACTGACCGAGAACCCGATGATCGACCACAGAATGACGGCCCGGTGCCCCCAGCGCGCGGTGATCCAGCCGGTAACGGGCGTGAACACGGCGGTGGCGATGACATTCAGCGTCACCACCCAGGACACCTGTTCCGGCGTCGCCGACAGCGCCCCCTGCAATTGCGGCAGCACCACGTTGACGATGGTCGTGGTCAGCGCATAGAGCATGGTGCACAGCGACACCGCGAACAGGATCAGCCCGGGCGGCGTGTCGGCGCGCGATGCGGTCACGCGATCCGCGCTCACCGGGGAACCGGGATATTGGTTGCAGTGCTGATATTCTCCTCCACGCCGCCGACTGTACCGAAAAAACCCGCCCGTGGTGAATATCGATTGGCATCGGTTGGCTTTTATCGGCTTTTATCGGTTATTGCGGGCATTCATCGCCAAATTTCCATCCGGCTGCGGCCACCGGAAAGACAGGCAGCACATCCCCGCGCTCCGGTCATTTCGATTGGCATCTATTGGCTTTTATCGGCATCCATGGGCATGATGCCATCACCCCCCGCGCTGACCCGGCC
>CAXBEC010000351.1:0-4044 GCA_963974145.1 uncultured Alphaproteobacteria bacterium
TAAGCGCGCTCAACGAGATCCAGTGTTTCACGCACGTTATGGTCCGTGATCAGGACGCCAATACCGCGATCCTTGAGATGGAACACCAGTTCGCGAATATCGTGCACGGCGATCGGATCGATCCCGGCCAGCGGTTCGTCCAGCAGCATGAATGCGGGCTGCGATGCCAGCGCGCGGGCAATTTCCACCCTGCGGCGTTCACCGCCGGACAACGCCAGGGCCGGCGTGCGGCGCAGGTGCGATATCGAGAACTCCGCCAGCAATGCATCAAGCATCACTTCGCGCTGATCACGGTCCGATTCGACAACTTCCAGGACGGCGCGAATATTGTTTTCCACGGTCAGGCCCCTGAAAATCGAGGCCTCCTGAGGCAGATACCCGACGCCCATTCGTGCCCGGCGATACATGGGCAGCGATGTGACATCGGCGCCGTCGAGCGAGATCGTGCCATAATCCGGGGCGATAAGGCCGGTAACGATATAGAAGCAGGTGGTCTTGCCGGCGCCGTTCGGCCCCAGAAGTCCGACAACCTCGCCGCGCTGGACCTTGAGGCTGACGTCTCGCAGAACGGGCCGCTTCTTGAAGCTTTTGCCGATATTGCTGACAACCAGGCCTTCGTTATTGGCGACGAGATGCGGGCTGGTGCCATCGCTTTCTGTGCCGACGGCTTTCCCGTTCTTTACCAGACTATCGCCCGGCCAGCGTGTAATGCCGTTCTCTTCTGGTGTCTTGCTGTTGTCGTCTGCCACGGTTCCTAAGCTTTCTGCGCATCATTTTTCCGGTGAGAACAACCCTCTGACACGGCGGCCGTCGCCCACCAGTCGGCTGATGCCCGTCACCAGATTTACTTCGGCACAATTGCCGTTGAGCTGGTTCTTTCCGCGCGTAATCCGGACATTTCCGCACAGGGTCGCCAGTCCAGTACGCGGATTATACACACCTTCTTCGCCCTGAGCAATTTCCGTGCCAGTGGTTATTAAAACGTTACCAAACGCGTCAATCTGCTTGATTTCGCGTTTGCTGTCCTGGCTGATATGCGCCGTCAGGATATCGGCGCGCAGCCGGCCTTTTTCGCTGACCACGATCGCCTCGCCCCGGGCGACGGCCAATTGCCGGTCGTCCCAGTATTCCAGCGTGTCCCGTGCGGTGATCAGGGCCGTGGCCGTTTCAAGCCGCAACTTGCGGCCGACGAGAACCAGAACCGATTCGTTGACATGGTAGACACCCTTGTCGCCAAAGGCCTTCCCGGTTTGTGATGTGATTTTGACCTTGCCGTCGGCATCAATGCGGTAGATGTCCTGCCCTTCGCCATTCTTGCCGTCCCGGTAGAACGCCGTCAGGGTATCCGCCTGGATTTCCACGCCGTCCCGGCTGGCCCGGGCATCACCGCGTGCGATATAGGCCTTTGTATCGCGCTGCCATTCGATACCGTCATTCGCCTCGATATTGACCGGGCTGTCGCCGCCATTCCCGGAGATACTTTGCGCATCGGCCACTGAAATGCCGCTGACTGCGATCACGAGGCCCAGAAAAATGCAGGCGCCAGGAAAATTCATGATCCGTCCGTTGATTTCGGCTTCAGGGTCAAGCTTGATTTCCCGGTAAACAGGACGCGTTCGCCGCGGTTGTAAATACGGAAACCTTCTGCCTGCAATTGCCCGAACGGTCCCTGTCCCGCGATGGGTTCAGTGCCTGTCGCATCGCCCGCGGCGAGATCGATAACGGCGCTGTCCGTTTTGAATTCGTATCCGCTGTCATGAAACAGGTTTACCCCGCCCGAAAGTTCAAGGATTTGTCGGTTACGGTTGAAACTGCCCGCAGTCGACGTCAACGCGACCCAGGCACCGTTGCTCAGTTCGATATCGGCCTTGGGAGCGTCCAGCGCAATGATAACGGCGGACGCATTTGCCTGGTCGGCCGAATCCGCCGTAATCATATAGGGGCGCCTGCTGGCATCGGTGCCGGTGAAACGGGCATTCACCATGCGCAGGTTTTCGGCTTCGGACTGGTCGATACGGGCGAAGCCGGGTCGGAAACGGTTTTCCTGCTCATGCAGTTCCGGCCAGACCACGACCAGCGCGACAATCGCCGTGGCGATTGTCGGCAGCAACACCTTGGTAATGCCGACGAAGCGCCCGTAGAGCGGATTATACGCGGGGCGCTCGCGCCGGAACGACAACTGGGCGAAGCTCCGCGCATTGGCATCCTCCGTCCCGGAGGGCGTGGCGTTATCTGATCCCGGCTCGGAGGCAGTCATGTATATGCAGAATGCCGATCGGACGCCCGTCTTCCATGACAAACAGGCTGGTAATCGCGCGTTCGTTCATCAGGGACAGGGCCTCGGCGCCCAGCGCCTGCGGCCGGATTGTCGACGGATTTACGGTCATGATTTCCGCGGCGGTGCGGCTCAGCAGCGAAGCGGACATGTGCCGGCGCAGGTCGCCATCGGTGACAACGCCCTTCAGCGTCCCGTCATGCCCGACGATCCCGACACAGCCGAAATGTTTCGCGGTCATGGCCAGAACGGCGTCGCTCATACCCGCGTCTTCGGGGGCGAGCGGCAACTGGTCGCCGGTATGCATCAGGTCGGATACCCGCTGTAGGCTGGACCCGATCTGTCCGCCGGGATGCAGCACCCGGAAATCGGTGGTAGAAAACCCCTTGCGCTCCAGCAGTGCGACCGCGATGGCGTCGCCCAGCGCGAGCGCCATTGTAGTCGATGTCGTCGGTGCCAGGCCCATCGGACAGCCTTCCGGGATCGGCGGCAGAATAAACGCGATATCGGCCACATCCGACATGGTGCTGTCGGCGCCGGATGTAATGGCGATCAGTGGAATGGAAAACCGCTTGGCATATTCGAACAGGTCGTAAAGTTCGCGGGTATTACCCGAATTCGACAGGGCGATGATCGCGTCGTCGCGGGCGATCATGCCCAGGTCACCATGGCTGGCTTCGCCGGGGTGTACGAAATAGGCGGGGGTCCCGGTCGATGCCAGGGTCGCTGCAATCTTGCGGGCGACATGACCGCTTTTCCCCATGCCGGTCACGATGACCCGTCCCTTGACGGCCGCCAGGATATCCAGCGCCGCCGTGAACCGGCCGTCCAGCGCGGCAGAAAGCGCGTTGATGCCATCCGCTTCCAGCTTCAGCACCCGTGATGCCGATACCAGGTCAATCTCCGCTGCCGCTTTCTGCATATTGACTTTCGAGGAGCTCAGGGTATCGATCCTTATTGCAGGGCTTGGCGCCCGTTGGGTGGTTCGGTTGCCACGTCTGGTGCGGCTTTCCTGCCGAATCTCACGGCTGGATTATGCCGCGATTCGTTCAAAAAGGAAACACGGCATTCCCGCGTGCCGGCGCGATCAGCTATGCGAGAATATATCCTGTTCGTCCCATCCGGCGAGGTCGAGTTCGGCGCGGGTCGGCAGGAAATCAAACGCCGCCTGCGCCAGATGCATGCGGCCTTCGCGGATCAGCATCTCGTCCAGCCTGGCGCGCAGGTCATGCAGGTACAGCACATCACTGGCCGCATAGGTCATCTGCGCGTCGGTCAGGGTCGCCGCGCCCCAATCGGAAGACTGCTGCTGCTTTGACAAATCAACGCCCAGCAATTCGCGGCACAAATCCTTCAGCCCGTGCCGGTCGGTATAGGTCCGGACCAACCGGGAGGCGATTTTCGTGCAGTAAACGGGGCTGGTTTCGGCGCCCAGCCCGTTGCGCAGGGCGGCAATATCGAAGCGGGCGAAATGAAACAGTTTCAGTACGTTCTTGTCGGTGAGCAACCGGCACAGGTTCGGCGCGTTGCGGCCGTTGACCGGCATCTTGACCAGATGGCAGTTGCCGTCGCCGGCGGACAGTTGGATCAGGCACAGCCGGTCCCGGTGCGGATCCAGACCCATTGTCTCCGTGTCGATAGCGACGCTGTCACCGAAATCGACATCGTCGGGCAGGTCGCCCTGATGCAGTACTATCGTCACGAACCGGTTTTCCCTTGCGTTGCGGCGCCATCGCCTGTCACCGCCGCAGCGCTGTCTTCTTTAAGTT
>CAXBEC010000352.1:0-4038 GCA_963974145.1 uncultured Alphaproteobacteria bacterium
TAGCGGCCGGTCAGCATTCGAGCTGACTGGTCGCCTGCCACGCCGCCCGGTCCATCTCCCAGACTTCCTGTTCGGTATAGGCGGGGTCGACGAAGCCGCGGGGCTGGATGCCGAGCAGGCGGGCGCCGGTTTTTTCCTTGATACGCCGCGAGCGGGCATTGCCGACCGCGTTGGAGAAGACCAGCTTCTCGAAGCCCAGCTCGGTGAAGGCGTAGTCGAGGGTCGGCGCGATGGCTTCGCTCATCAGCCCCAGCCCCCAGTAACGGCGGGCCAGCCAAAAGCCCCGGTTTTCCGGGTTGCCGTGCCGGTACAGGTCGATGGCGCCGATCATCTCCGTCGGCTGGTCGCGCGGAAACAGCCCCCAGAGCCAGCGCTCGCGGCCCTGGTTGGGGCCGACCTCGTTGCGAAGGAAATATTCGACGCCGTGTTTCGGGAACGGCCAGGGCACCGTATCGGCCAGATGCCGGATCACCTCGTAATCGACGAAATTCCGCGTCCAGGACGGCAGGTCGTCCCGTTTCGGCGCGCGCAGCACCAGCCGCGCCGTGTGGAAGATCGGCACGCCGCTCATCGTGGTTGCGGAACGTGGGGCACGGGATGGATTGCTTTTTCCATGAATTAGATATATAATCCTAAATTAATCGATGCAAGTGAAAATGAAAATACCGTGGCAGCGGGGTAAAGCAGACCAAAGCCAAGAAAAGCCAACAGAAGCCAATCAACAGATGTTTTTCGGTCCCGCTGAATTTCGGATGCTGGCGCTCGCGGTGAGCGGCCCACCTCCTCACCTCGATCCTCTCCTCCTCAAGGAGGAGAGGAAGAAATCGGGGAAAGCGTTGCGAAATTCGGAGATGCCAACAAAAGGCAACAAATGCCAATCGTTGCGCATTGTTCCGGCGGCGACGGGCAATGCGTCGCGGCGCGACATGTTAAGGGATGTTAATCGATGTATATCGCCCGGCAATATTTGCGGCTCGGAACGGTGATGTGCCCGGGTGACGCCCATAAAAGCCAATCGATGCCAATGAAACTGACCCGCTGAAAGGAGGAGCGAACCCGGCTTTGCGGCAGGTTGATGCAACCAAATGCCAACAAAAGCCGACAAAAGCCAATCAATGCGGATGTTTTTGACCGGCGAAGGCCCGAATCCGACCGTGGTTGTCAGCTGTTGCCTTCGGTGGCGGCGCGGACGGCTTCCTCGGCGGCGCGGATCATGGCGCGGGCCTTGTTTTCGCTCTCCTGGCATTCCAGTTCCGGGTCGCTGTCGGCGACCACGCCGCCGCCGGCCTGGATATACATCGTGCCGTCCTTGACGATGGCGGTGCGCAGGGTGATGCAGGTGTCCATGTCGCCGCCGGCGCCGAAATAGCCGATGCAGCCGGAATAGATGCCGCGCCGTTCCGGTTCCAGTTCGTCGATGATCTGCATTGCGCGAACCTTGGGGGCGCCCGATACCGTGCCGGCGGGGAAGCCCGCTGCCAGCGCCTTCAGCGCGTCGTATTCCGGCGCGATTTCGCCGTCCACATGGCTGGTGATGTGCATGACATGGGAGTAGTGCTCGATGACGAACTGTTCGGTGACCTTCACCGTGCCGATTTTGGAGACACGGCCGACATCGTTGCGGCCGAGGTCGAGCAGCATCAGGTGTTCGGCGCGTTCCTTGGGGTCGCTGAGCAGGTCTTCGGCCAGGGCCTTGTCTTCCGCCGCGTCCTTGCCGCGCCGCCTTGTGCCTGCGAGGGGGCGGAGCGTGACGGTTTTGTCGCGCAGCCGCACGAGGATTTCCGGGCTGGAACCGACAATGGAAAACCCGCCGAAATCGAGGAAAAACAGGAAGGGCGAGGGGTTCAGCCGCCGCAGCGAGCGGTAGAGGTCAAAAGGCGGCAGGGTGAACGGCACTTCGAAACGCTGGCTCAGCACCACCTGGAAGACATCGCCGGCGAGGATGTATTCCTTGCCGCGCTCGACCATTTTGTGAAAATCGGGCCGGGACATGTTGGATACCGGCACCGGCGGTTCATGCTTCACCGGGGCGCCGGTGCCGCGATGCGGATGCGGGCGTTCGAGGTCCGCCAGCACGTCATACAGCCGTTCCTGGGCCTGGTTGAAGGCGGCGCGGGCATCCATGCCCGGCTGTGGCCGCACGGGGGTGACGATGGTCATGACGTCGGCGATGGTATCGAACACGGCGATGATGGTGGGGCGCAGGAAAATACCGTCCGGCAGGCCCATGACGTCGGGGTTGTTGTCCGGCAGTTTTTCCATCAGCCGGACCATGTCGTAGCTCATATAGCCGAACAGCCCGGCGGCCATCGGCGGCAGGCCTTCCGGCAGATCAATGGCGGATTCGTCGATCACCGTGCGCAGCGTGTCCAGTACGGGGCCGGGGAAGGGCGTGAAGCGATCCGGGTCGCGCCTGGCGTTGCGGTTGATTTCAGCGGCCTCCCCGGTACAGCGCCATATCAGGTCCGGCTTCAGCCCGATGAAGGAATAGCGGCCGCGGATCGATCCGCCGGACACCGATTCCAGCAGGAAGCTGTTCGGCCGCCCTTCCGCCAGCTTGAGCATCGCCGAGACCGGGGTTTCCAGGTCGGCGACGAACTCGGTCCACATGACCTGCGGTGCCCCGGAATCGTATTTTTCCGCGAAGGCCGAAAAGTCGGGTTCGGTTTTCATGCTGTCCGGCCGTTCCGCCTAGTTCTGCAGGAACAGGTTATCGACGGCGCGCCGGTCGACCTCGACCGGATAGCGCTCGCGCAGCGCATTGGCGTATTGCACGATGATGTCACTGGACAGGTCGGTGGCGATACGCTCGTTGAAGGCATCAAGCGCCGTTTTCTCGGCCACCGGGTCGGCCGGGCGGATGCTCTTCAACACGGCAATGGTATAGCCCTCTGCGGAAGCGCCGAAGGCGGCACCGCCGGGTTTGAGGGCAAACAGATCGGCTGCCAGGGCGCGCGAAATCTGGGTGCCGGCATCGGCGCCGTCGCGTGTGAAGGCGGGGCTTTCGACGGGCGGCGCCAGGTTGAACTCGGTCGCGATCGCCGTGAGGGTCGCGCCCTCGTTCAGGCGCGCCGTGACGGTTTCCGCACGCTTTTCCTCGGCGAGTGCGCGCTGTTCGGCCTTCCAGCCGGCAATGACATCGTTGCGAACCGTATCGAATGGCCGCACTTCCGATGGCTGCTCGCTGTCGACGCGCACGACCATGTAACCGCCATTGCCGGTTTCGATGAGCGAGCTTTCCTCGCCAACCGCTGTGGCAAAGGCATGCGATGCCAGATCCGAACCGGCCGGCACGGTGGGAACGGGAAGGCCGTCCTTGCCGCGGCCGTTGGCATCGATCGCGTCGATGGATACCGCGGAAACGCCAATCTTTGCGGCGGCTTCTTCAAGGGTCGCACCGCTGCCCAGCGTGTCTTCCAGCGCGTTGGACAAGCTGAACAGAACGTCGATCGCCTTGTCGCTCGCCAGTTCCTGACGCAGCGCGTCAGCGACTTCCTCAAGGGGTTTGGTGGATGCCGGTTTGATTTCGGTGACGCGAATGACGTACCAGCCGAACGGTCCTTCGATGGGGGCGCTGGTTTCGCCCTTGCCGAGCGCGAAAACGGCTTCGCTCATGCTTTCGGGCAATTCATTCGCGGTGACATCGCCCAGATTGGTCGTGCCCGGGTCCTGGCTGGCGATTTCCTCGGCCAGCGCAACGAATTCCCGGCCTTCGGCGAGTTTGGTCAGCGCGGATTTGGCGGCTGCCTCGTCGGGCAGGATCATCTGCTGCACGGTTCTGCGGTCCGCCACCATGTAGGAGTCGATCCGGTTTTCGTAAGCCTGGCGCAGTTCATCGTCCGGGATGGTGATATCGGCCGTGGCATCCGCCGTCGTCAGATGGACAAAGGCGACCTTGCGATACGCCGGTGCGGTAAACCGCGCGGCGTTGTCTTTATAGAATGTCTGCAGCACGGAATCGTCCGGGGTGGCAATTTCGGCGGTCGGGTCATTTTTCAGGATGGCATATTCCGCAACGCGCCGTTCCTGCCGCCAGTT
>CAXBEC010000353.1:0-4025 GCA_963974145.1 uncultured Alphaproteobacteria bacterium
AGTTCGATCAGCAACGCCTTGCCGTCATCCGATTTGAGGTCGATGGCAATGCCCCGCTTGTTGGTGTTGAGCATCGCAAAGGACAGCGGCAGCCCCATGCCCCCGCCGCGCTTGCGCAGGGCTTCACCATCGGGCGGTTCGACCTTGACCACATCGGCGCCCGCATGGGCAAGCAGGAAACCGGCATAGGGACCGTTATAGATCTGCCCCAGGTCGAGCACTTTCAGCCCCTGCAGGGGCCAGCGCGGCGCTTCTTCCGACACCATGCTCAGTGCAGTCCCGAACCGAAGATTTCCCGCGCGATGACATGCTTCTGCACCTCGCTCGGCCCCTCGCCGATCCGGCGAATCCGCAATTCCCGGTACCAGCGTTCCAGCGGCAGGTCCTTGGCCACACCCAACCCGCCATGGATCTGCATCGACCGGTCAACAACCCGTCCGCTCGCTTCCGAGGCAATCAGCTTGGCCAGCGCGGATTCCATCCGGTAGGATTCGCCCCGGTCCGCCTTGTCGGCGGCGTCCAGTACGAAGAGCCTGGCGGTGCGCAGATCGATTTCGTTTTCGACCAGCATCCACTGGATCCCCTGGCGCGACGAAAGCGGCGCACCGAAGGTTTCGCGAATCTTGGCGTATTCCACCGCCATTTCGTTCGCCTTCACCGCAACGCCAATACATTCGGCGGCATAGGGGATGCGCTGGCGCGACAGGCGCTCACTGGCGATCGAAAAGCCGCCGCCTTCCTCGCCCAGGATATTTTCATGCGGAACACGCAGATCCTCGAGCTGGATTTCCGTCGCATATTTGGCGGAACGCAGCGTGTGGACGACGCGTCGGACATGGAAACCCGGCCAGTCGGTTTCGACAATAAAGCAGGTCACGCCCTTGCGCCCCGGCCCGCCGGTCCGGGCGAACAACAAGCCGTAATCGGCCCGGTCGGCGCCGCTGATCCACAGCTTGGTGCCGTTCAGCACCCAGTCATCTCCGTCGCGCACGGCCCGTGTCTGGATCGCCCGGGCGGGATCGCTGCCGCCGGACGGTTCCGACAGGCCGAAGAACACCTTCTTTTCGCCGCGCAGCATGGGGTACAGGTACTTGTCCTTCTGCGCATCCGTCGCCTCGAACATCTGCGCCTGCCGTGCGCCGCCAAAGGCGTAATAGCAGGGCGCATACAGACCCGCGCGATGCTGGCTGCATTCAATGGCGATCAGCGAGCGGGTCACCAGATCGATTTCCGGGCCGCCATATTCCGGCGGCGTATCCAGACCATAGAGGCCCATTTCCTTGACGATCTCGACAAGGCGGGCCAGTTCCTCCGGCGGCAGTTCGTCCGCATCCGGGTCGAGGTTTTCCTCCAGCGGCAGAATTTCTTCGCGCACAAAGCGCCGCACCATGTCGACGATCATGCGCTGTTCGTCGGAGAGGGCGAGATCCATGTCTTATATTCCTTCTTTTCGGTTCTACTGTTTCGTGTCTTGTCCGTCGCGTCAGCCGGGGCTCAACCGGCCGAGCATGCGGACATCGACATCGGTATTCGCCACGGGTAGGTCGCCGCCATGGTCATTGCGGTACGCGCCGAGGAGCTCCTTGTGCCGCGTGGAATACGCCATGTTCACCTCGACGCGAAATTGCGTCGCACCAGCCGGCGGCGCCTTGAGCTTCGCCTCGAGTTCTCCCTTCAATCCGAACAGGGATCGCCCCCCGGCCACGCCGATATAGACAATATCGCCCGCATCGTTCGCCAGCTGGTAGACACCCAGGTGCCCTGCGAGCTGTTTCACACCATCCGCCGTCAGCGGAATCCACGGTTTATCAAGCCGAACTGCCATTGCTTTCCCCTATTCGCCCGTAAAGTTGGGCTGACGCTTTTCCAGTTTGGCGGCGATGCCTTCCCTGGCATCGTTGCTTTCCCGCGCCGCCTGGATCATGTCGTCGATATCATCATGATCAATGCCGCCCCGGAACGCCATTTCGCGTACCAGAAGCGCCTTCATCGCCTTGAGCGACAACGGCGCATTGGCCGCCAGGCGGTCGATGATTTTCTTCGCTTCGGCATCCAGTTGATCCGGCGCCGCGACGCGACTGATGATATTCAGCTCCAGCATCTTCGCCGCAGGCAATGCATCGCCCAGCAACAGAATTTCCCGGCTCGCCACCGGCCCGGCGATTTCCACCAGCTTCTTGGCCAGGAACCAGGTCGGCGCCAGGCCGATCTGCGCCAGCGACATGCCGAACCGGGCAGATTCCGACGCCACGACAAAGTCGCAATGCAGCGCCAGTTCACAGCCCCCGGCAATCGCCGCCCCCTGCACCACGCCGACGATGGGTAGCGGGCTGTGTTCCATCGCATCCAGCACCCGTTCGATCGGGCTTTCGCCGCGCTGGGCCGGATTGCGTTGACGTTCCGCCAGGTCGATACCCGCACAGAAGACCGGACCTTCCGCCCGCAGCACGATGACCCGTTCGGATTTTCCGGGCGTGTCGGCAAAGGCGTTGTACAGCGCCTCCAGCATCGCCAGATCCAGCGCATTGCGTTTTTCCGACCGGGCCAGGGTGATGGTCCTGACGGCGCCGTTTGTTTCTATTTTCACCGATGTCATGCGGATTTCCTCTTTACGGGTTTATTGACCGGGTATTTCGGGCGCTTGCCCTGCAGGAAGCGGGCGATATCCGCGCCGGCAGTCCCCGCAATTGTATCAAGGCATTCCTGGGTGGAGCCCGCCATATGCGGCGTCAGCAGGATATTCGGCGCGTCGAAGATCGGGCTTTCCGGGTCCGGCGGTTCGCTGCTGAGCACATCCAGCGCCGCGCCGCCCAGCCGCCCGCTTTTCAGCGCCTGCGCCACCGCCTTCTCGTCAACCAGCTGGCCGCGCGCCGCGTTGATCAGGAACGCGCCCTTCTTCATCGTCGCCAGCGCCTTGCGATTGATCATCTGATGGGTCGCCGGAATATGCGGCGCGTGCAGCGACAGGTAATCCGTGGCGATGCGGGTCACCCGCACGCCGATCTGGCCCATGCCGACCAGCCCCAGCGTCTTGCCCTTTAATTCGCTGCCAGTATGCCGTGCATCGCCCCAGATGCGTTTGTTGTGCACCTGCTCCGCCGCGGACGGAATCCTGCGCGCCATGCTGATCATCAGCCCGAAGGTCAGTTCCGCCACCGCATCCGCATTGGCTCCCGGCGCGTTGGTCACCAGCACGCCCCGTTCGGTACAGGCTTCCACGTCCACCTGATCGACCCCGGCGCCATGCACCGCGACGATCCGCATATCCGGCAGTTGATCCAGCAATGTCGGCGTTACATAGCCGGCGCGCACCAGCATGCCCGCCGCCCCCTGAAACATCTCGGCGAAGCGGCTTTCCTCTTCCAGCGACAGTTTGCTGTAGGGCAGCGGTACGGTCTTGACCGGCGCAACGCCGCGCATGGCGGCTTCCACCGGTTTCATTGAAACAGGCAGATCTTCCGTGGCCGTTACGGCCACCCAGGAACGGGGTGTTGGCATTAAAGGTTACTCTTCATCTTCAGTTCAGGATGGTGATTGCGGGCCTCGCACAAGACGTCCCGGCAGCATACCGGTTTCAACGCCGTCGCGCTGCACGGGAACCCCGGATACAATTGTCGCAGCATAGCCTTCGGTTTTCTGGATCAGCCGACGACCGCCGCTCGGCAGGTCATAGACGACTTCCGGCGCATGCAGGCGCAGCCCCTCGTAGTCGATGACATTCACGTCCGCCTTGTAGCCGGGACGCAGTAATCCCCGGTCATTCAGGCCAATCGCCGCCGCGTTGTCATGGGTCAGTCGCCGGATCGCCCAGGGCAATGGCAGTTTTCCCCCGACTGTCCGGTCACGGGTCCAGTGGGTCAACATATAGGTGATGGCGCTGGCATCGCTCAGCACGCCGACATGCGCCCCGCCATCGCCCAGCCCAACCAACGCGTTCGGATGGCTGATCATGTCCTTCACCGTATCGAGATTGCCATAGCTGTAATTACTGAGCGGCCGGTACAGGATCGCCCTGCCGTCTTTTT
>CAXBEC010000354.1:0-4023 GCA_963974145.1 uncultured Alphaproteobacteria bacterium
GGTTGATGACCCGGCGATACAGATCGTTCAGATCCGAGGTCGCGAAGCGGCCGCCATCCAGCGGCACCAGCGGACGCAGTTCCGGCGGAATGACCGGCACGACATCCAGGATCATCCATTCCGGGCGCGTGTTCGACGCGATAAACGCTTCGACCAGCTTCAGCCGCTTGACGAATTTCTTGCGCTTGGCTTCGGAATTGGTATCCGCCAGATCCTGACGAAGCTGCACCAAGTCCCGCTCGAGGTCGATCGCCGCAAGCATTTCCTGAATCGCCTCGGCGCCGATCTTGGCCGTGAAGTTTTCGGCGCCATAGGCATCCTGCGCCTCTATATATTCTTCTTCCGACAATAGCTGGCAGGGTTCAAGCGCTGTCATGCCCGGTTCGATGACGACATAGTTTTCGAAGTAGAGCACACGTTCCAGCGCCTTCAGGGTCATGTCGAGCAGCAGGCCGATGCGGCTCCGCAGGGACTTCATGAACCAGACATGCGCTTGTACTTGCCGCACAGGCATTCGTAATCCTTGATCGGACCAAAAATCCGCGCGCAGAACAATCCGTCCCGCTCCGGCTTGAAGGTCCGGTAGTTGATGGTTTCGGGCTTCTTGATCTCGCCGAATGACCAGGACCGGATTCGATCGGGACTTGCGATCGAAATCTGGATCTGGTCGAAATTCTGCGGGCCTACGGGCTGTCCGAATAGATTCATCAACTCATTCATCGAGCTACTCCTGCGTTTTCGCGTTTCGTCGTCATCGTGGCGGATGGCGTTTGGCCCCCCATCCGCCCCTTTAGTCGTCGTCTCAGGTCTGCTTCAGTTCGACATTGAGACCCAGTGACCGCAATTCCTTCACAAGCACGTTGAAGGATTCCGGTATCCCGGCCTCGAAATTGTCGTCGCCCCGCACGATGGATTCGTACACCTTGGTACGGCCCGACACGTCGTCGGACTTCACGGTAAGCATTTCCTGCAAGGTATAGGCGGCGCCATACGCTTCCAGTGCCCAGACCTCCATCTCGCCGAACCGCTGTCCGCCGAACTGGGCCTTGCCGCCCAGCGGCTGCTGGGTGACCAGACTGTAAGGGCCGATCGAACGGGCATGGATCTTGTCATCGACAAGGTGATGCAGCTTCAGCATATAGATGTAGCCGACTGTAACCTTGCGTTCGAATTTCTCGCCGGTCCGTCCGTCGATCAGGGTCACCTGCCCGGAACCTTCCAGGCCCGCCCTGTTCAGCATCGCCACGATATCCTCTTCGCGGGCGCCATCAAACACCGGCGTTGCGATCGGCACGCCGCGGGTCACGTTTTTGGCGAGGTCGAGAATGCCGGTGTCGTCCATCTCCTTGATGTCGGCAGCATAGCGTTCCTCATAGGCGTAGTTCAGCGCCTCGCGGAGTTTTTCCGTCTTCTGTTCGCGACGCGCCACGTCGAGCGCCCCCTGGATCTGGCGGCCAAGACCCGCGCAGGCCCAGCCCAGATGGGTTTCCAGAATCTGCCCGACATTCATCCGGCTGGGCACGCCCAGCGGATTGAGCACGATATCGACCGGCGTACCGTCTTCCAGGCAGGGCATGTCCTCGATCGGAACAATCCGGGAGATAACGCCCTTGTTGCCATGCCGTCCGGCCATCTTGTCGCCCGGCTGGATCTTGCGCTTCACCGCAACGAAGATCTTGACCATCTTCATGACGCCCGGCGGCAGGTCATCGCCGCGCTGCAGCTTGTCCACCTTGTCGTCGAAACGGGCCTGAAACCGGTTGACCGCGTCGTTGAACTGGTTCTTGACCGCTTCCAGCTCGTCATTGACCTTGTCGTTCTTGACGACGAACTGCTGCCATTGTCCCGGCGTGAATTCGGTTAGGAGGTTTTCCGTGATCCGGCCGCCTTCCTTGGCCCCTTTGGGGCCGCTGACAATGGTGTTGTTCAGCAGCACATTCTTCAGCCGGTCAAAATACCAGCGTTCCAGAATACGCCGTTCATCGTCACGATCCTTGGCAAGATGCTCGATCTCGGACCGCTCATTCGCCATGGCGCGTTCGTCCTTGTCGACGCCACGGCGCGAGAAGACCCGGACTTCAACGATGGTGCCCATGCCGCCCGGCGGCACACGCAGTGACGTGTCACGCACATCGGAGGCTTTCTCACCGAAGATGGCGCGCAGCAGCTTTTCTTCCGGCGTCATCGGCGATTCGCCCTTCGGCGTCACCTTGCCCACCAGAATATCGCCGGCCTGGACCTCGGCACCGATATAGACAATGCCGGCTTCGTCGAGATTTTTCAGCGCTTCTTCCCCGACATTGGGGATATCACGGGTGATTTCCTCCTGGCCCAGCTTCGTATCGCGGGCCATGGCCTCGAATTCCTCGATATGGATCGAGGTGAGGTCATCATCGCGCACGATCCGTTCCGACAGCAGGATCGAATCTTCAAAGTTGTAGCCATTCCAGGGCATGAAGGCGACGAGCAGGTTACGGCCCAGCGCCAGTTCGCCCAGATGGGTCGATGGTCCGTCCGCAATGATATCGCCGGCTTCGACCTGATCCCCGACCCGCACCAGCGGATGCTGGGTAATGCAGGTATTCTGGTTCGAACGCTGGAATTTCAGCAGGTTGTAAATGTCCACGCCCGGTGTGCCGGGGCTTGTGGCGCTGTCCTCGACCGCGCTGACAACGATACGGGTCGCGTCGACCTGAACCACAGCACCGGTCCGGCGGGCGATAATCGTCACGCCGGAATCACGCGCCACCTGCTCTTCCATGCCGGTCCCGACAAACGGGGCATCGGCGCGAATGAGCGGCACCGCCTGACGCTGCATGTTGGAGCCCATCAGCGCGCGGTTGGCGTCATCGTTTTCCAGGAACGGAATAAGTGCGGCGGCAACCGATACGATCTGCTTCGGCGACACGTCCATGAGGTCGATGTCTTCCGGGCGGGCGAGAATGTAATCACTCGCATGCCGGCAGGAGACCAGTTCCTCGGTAAACGCACCCTTGTCGTCCAGCCCGGCATTCGCCTGCGCAACCGTGTAACGGCCTTCGTCCATCGCGGACATGTAAAGGACTTCGTCGGATACGACGCCATCCTTCACCTTGCGATAGGGCGACTCGATAAAGCCGTATTTGTTGACCCGCGCATAGGTCGCCAGGCTGTTGATCAAGCCGATATTCGGCCCTTCCGGTGTTTCAATCGGACAGATCCGGCCGTAATGGGTCGGATGCACGTCACGCACTTCAAAACCGGCACGTTCGCGCGTCAGACCACCCGGCCCAAGCGCCGAAAGTCGACGTTTGTGCGTGATCTCGGCCAGCGGATTGGTTTGATCCATGAACTGCGACAGCTGCGAGGAGCCGAAGAATTCCCGGACCGCCGCGGCGGCCGGCTTGGCGTTGATCAGATCGTGCGGCATGACCGAATCGATATCGACCGAGCTCATCCGTTCGCGGATCGCCCGCTCCATACGCAGCAGGCCCAGACGATACTGGTTTTCCATCAACTCGCCGACCGACCGGACCCGGCGGTTGCCGAGATGATCGATATCGTCGATTTCGCCCCTGCCATCCTTCAGGTCGCAAAGAACCCGGACGATGGCCAGGATGTCTTCCTTGCGCAGGATGCGGACCTGGTCGCCCGTTTCGACATTCAGGCGCGAATTCAGCTTGACCCGGCCAACCGTCGAAAGATCGTAACGGTCCGAACTGAAGAACAGGCTGTTGAACATGTTCTCGGCGGTTTCGAGTGTCGGCGGTTCGCCCGGCCGCATGATCCGGTAGATATCGATCAGCGCATCCTTGCGCGAGGCGTTCTTGTCGATCGCCAGCGTGTTCCGGATATAGGGGCCGACATTCACATAGTCGATCGCCAGCAGCGAGAATTCCTTGATACCGCCTTCCGCCAGCGCCGCCAGCAATTCCTCGGTGACTTCGTCGCCGGCTTCGGCAAAGACCTCGCCGGTTTCCTCGTTGACGATATCATTGGCCATGAACCGGCCAAGCAGTTCTTCCGTCGTCTTGCGGACGTCCT
>CAXBEC010000355.1:0-4020 GCA_963974145.1 uncultured Alphaproteobacteria bacterium
CGCTTACGGTCGCCTGATAGAATCCGTCGCGCGCCTGGATGAACTGCGCTTCTGCCGGGCCTATTGTATCGTTTCGTTCCGGGTCCCGTTCGAAACCTTCATTGGCCGCGCGTGTCCCGTAGCGGGTCTGGGCGGCCTTGACCGAGGGCGTGAAGGCAATCGTGGCAAAATTCCGGGGCATGATTTGTCCTTTCGGAAAGGGGGGGCGGGCGTTCGATGAAAACGCCCGCCCGGGAGTAGGGAAGCGGCTGCCGTCAGGCTGCCAGTGACTGCAGGCTGACCTTGGGGAAGTCGATATCGACGCGAGAGGCCTTGCCGATCAGGTTGGTCAGAATGTTCATGCCGACATGCGTGACGATCTCGACAATTTCGGCATCGCTGTAACCGGCGTCCCGTACGGCGTTGAATTCGCTCTGGGTGACCTCGCCCAGGTTTTCGTTGAGCGCCTTCGCGAAGGCAACGGCCGCGGCGGCCCTGGCATCCTGCGACGTACCGGCCCGGTTTGCCGCAATTTCATCTCCGGTAAGACCGGCTTTCCTGCCGATTGCCGTGTGCGCCGACAGGCAGTATTCGCATGAATTCTGCTGTGCAACGACCAGGGCGATCCGTTCGCGGGTCTGCGGGTCCAGCACCCCTGCTTCGGCGACGCCATGCAGTCCGAGAAACGCCCTCAGGGCATCGGGTGAATTGGCGAGGATGCCAAAGAAATTCGGGACCATACCAAGCTTTTTCTGGATGGCGGCAAGCAGGGCCTGCTGTTCGGCATTGGCGGTGTCCTGGGAAACAACGTTGATACGAGACATGATGAAATCCTTTTCTATAAGAGTTACTGCGCGGCGGTCGTCATGACCGCGGCTGATGAAGTGAAAATATTTATGTTCAATAAAATTTAGAATTATCGTATTTTGGAAATGACTATTTCATATTTTGGAATAATGGAATGGATCGATTCCAGGCGATTGCGGTGTTTGTCAGCGTGGCGGAACAAGGCGGTTTTGCCGCCGCTGCCCGCGCGTTGACGATGTCCCCGCCCGCGGTGACCCGGGCTGTGGCGTTGCTGGAGGAACGGTTGGGAACGCGCCTGTTCGTGCGCACCACCCGGTCGGTCCGGCTGACCGAAAGCGGTGAACGTTTCCTGCGCGATGGTCGTCGCATCCTGGCGGAGCTGGAAGAGGCGGAGGAAGCCGCCGTCGGCTCGCATGCCGCGCCACGTGGCGACCTGAACATTACGGCACCGGTACTGTTCGGGCGAATGTATGTGACCCCGATCCTGGGTGATTTTCTGGATCAGTTTCCCCTGGTCAACGCCCGGACGCTGTTTGTCGATCGGGTGGTCAGTATGATGGACGAAGGGCAGGATGTTGCCATTCGTATCGGAAGTCTTGCGGATTCATCACTGACGGCTATTCGGGTCGGCAGTGTACGGCGGGTATTGTTCGCGTCGCCGGGCTATCTGAGGGAATACGGCCTGCCGCTGCGGCCGGAAGATATAACCGGTCATCGGCTGGTTCAGTCGCTGGCTGTTACGGCGGCATTGGAATGGCCGTTCCAGGAGGACGGAAAAGCGTTTTCCGTGAGGGTAGCGCCACGCCTTCGTATGAATACGAATGATGCGGTGATCGAACTGGCTTTGCGCGATTGGGGTATTGGTCGTCTGATTTCCTATCAGGTCGCCCCTTACCTGGCGGATGGCCGGTTGCAGACGGTGTTGAGCCGTTTTGAAACCCCGCCGATTCCAATTCATGTCATTCACCAGGAAGGCAGGATGGTGTCCGCAAAGATCAGGTCATTCGTCGATTTCATGGTGGAGCGTCTTCGGGCGGACCCTGCATTGAATTGACCAGAGGTAGCAATTGCGCGCTGTACCTTCGGGTAGGTATGCTCCCAACAGTGGTAAATCGGGTGGGAGGTTGCAATGGCGGATAACGCGACAGAAGTCCTGGCGGGATTCGCGGCCGGATTGACTTACGACACTATTCCTGCAGACGTCCGGGATTCTGCAAAATTGCTGGTTCTGGATGCACTTGCCTGTGCTGTGGCGGGTAACCTAGGTGAAGAAACTGGCCAAATGCAGGCGAGGGCGTCGCGGGAAGCGAGCCTGATCGGGGGCGGGCAGCTATCGTTGGCCGGAGCAACGGTCATGAACGGCTATCTGATGACTGCGGTGACCATGTGCGATGTGCATCGACCGACCCTGACACATATTACGCCGGAAGTCGTGCCGCCGGCGCTGGCCATCGGCGAACGGGACGGCGTGTCGGGACGAGATTTCCTGACCGCCGTCGCGGCGGGGTGCGAGGTGACAACACGCATTGGCATCGGGCTCGATTTCCCCGCCTTCCGCGGCAAGGGCTGGCACGGCCCGGGTGTAATAGGCCCCTTCGGCTCAGCAGCGGCGGTTGGCAGCCTGCGCGCTTTCGACGAAGCCACAATGGCGCGGGCCTTCGGGCTGGCGGGCAGCCAGTCGGCAGGCACCTATGCCGCCTGGGGAACGCCGACGGTGAAGTTCCATCAATGCCGCGGCGCGCTGTCCGGGCTGATGGCGGCGCTGCTGGCCGAAACCGGCTTTGTCGCAACCAGTGAAATCCTCACGGCACCCGATGGCGGAATATACAACAGCTATTCCAATGGCGGCCGCCCGGCGGACGTCGTCGCCGACCTGGGAAAGCGCTGGGAAATGCAGCAGATCGGTGTGCGGTTATGGCCTTGCGCGACGTCTCTCCAGAATGTCATGACGGCACTGTCCGATCTGGTGGCGGCGAACAGTTTTGCGTTCGGCGATATCGCGAAGGCGACGATTGCGCTGGGCACGACACCCTTCGACATGCATGGCGGGTTTGCCATTTATTCGGCAAAGTTCGAAGCGATGCTGTCGGCGCATTACGCTTCTGCGGTTTACCTGCGTGACCGGGAACTGACTCTGACCCAATTCGAACCGCAATGTTACGACGACCCTGTCCTGCGTCGGTTTGCGGCCGAGAACGTGGTTATTACCTGCGATACGGCGCTGGATAACGGGCAGGCGGTCGCGACGGTGGAACTGACGGATGGGCGGGTGTTTACCGCGCGGTGCGATGCGCCGCTGGGCGCACCGGAAAACCCGATGTCCTTCGCCCAGGTCCAGGACAAGTTCCGCATCTATGCCAAACCGCGTTACAGTGAAAGCCAGGTCGAGAACGTGATTGGTGTCGTTGGACAATTGGAGGAATTGTCCACAATTCGACCGTTGATCGACCTGCTGCGGGAACCCGAAACGCCTTAACCCTAACTCTTAGGCCTTGCCTGCCGGCAGGCTGACCGTGACGCGTAGCCCACCGTCAGGTGCGTTCTCCAGTACGATGTCGCCGCCATGCGCCCGCAAGATGGTCCTGGCGATGGCCAGGCCCAGCCCGATTCCGCCGGTCTCCGTATTGCGGGATTCCTCCAGTCGGACGAATGGCTCGAAAACCCGCTCCCGATCAGCGACGGGAATGCCGGGACCATCATCGTCAATGGTGACAATTGCTTCATCCGCGGTAGCCGTTACAGCGATGCGGGCGCATTTGCCGTAGGTAACGGCGTTTTCGATTAGATTGCGGAACACCCGTCGCAATGCGTCGGGCCGACCGGCGATATCGATCCGTTCAGAGATTTCGCAGGTGACGGGGGTTCCGGTATCGGCCAGGTCGGCGGCGATACTGTCGACCAGCGCTGCCAGGTCGACGGTGCGGCTTGGCTCCGCCTTTGCATCCTCGCGGGCGAAGGCAAGTGTCGCTTCGGTCATCCGCTGCATTTCCGCCAGCGTGGCGATTATTTTTTCGCGAAGTTCCGTATCCTCGATGAATTCCGCCCGCAGCCGCAGTGAAGTAATTGGCGTGCGCAGGTCATGTGAAATCGCGGCGAGCATCTGCGTGCGGTCGCGCACGAAGCGGTGCAATCGATCCTGCATACGGTTGAAGGCGGCGGTCGTGCGGCGGATGTCGATCGGGCCCTCTTCCGGCAAGGGTTCGGTGTCTGCGCCGCGTCCCAGTCTCTCGGCGG
>CAXBEC010000356.1:0-4006 GCA_963974145.1 uncultured Alphaproteobacteria bacterium
CGACCCGATGCGAACAGATGGCGCAGCAGCTTCTCGTTTTTGACCGGATCGTTCCGGTTTCCGAACAGGTGGCAAAAATCGATGCGGTTGACGCCGCCGCTGTCCGCCGCGTGGCCGAGACGGTGTTTCGCGGCCGTCCGACACTTGCGGCTGTCGGGCCGCTGGAAGGACTGGACGATTACGACCGGATTAGCGCAAGCTTTGCGATGCCGGCCATGCTGGATGCCTGACAGGTTTCGGCGGTGACGCGGTTGGGGTAATTGCGGGGATGCAACGAATAGGGTCATGTTCGGATTATTGACGCATAACGCACCGTCGATTCGGCTGGTAGGGCCAAGAGTTGTCCTGCGGCCCTTGCAGCGCCAGGACGAAAAGCAGTGGTCGGAGATTCGTGAGGTCAGCCGAAGCTTTCTGGAGCGCTGGGAACCGAAATGGCCGAGCGACGCCACGTCACCGGCCGCGTTCCGCCGCCGCCTGAAACGTTTTTCCGCCGAATGGCGCGATGGGACTACCTATTCCTTTCTGATATTCAACCGCAGCGACGACGCGCTCTGCGGGGGAATTACCCTGTCCAATATCCGGCGCGGCGTGGCGCAGAGCGGCAGTGTCGGCTACTGGGTCGGCGCCCCCTATGCCCGCAAGGGCGTAATGTCTGAAGCGGTGCAACTGCTGTTGAATTTTTCCTTCGATACCCTGGGCCTGCACCGGGTCGAGGCGGCCTGCCTGCCGTCGAACGGCCCGAGCCGCGGATTGCTGGAAAAAAGCGGGTTTATCCAGGAAGGGCTCGCGCGGCAATTCCTGCGGATTGACGGGATGTGGCAGGATCACGTCTGCTACGCGATCCTGCGCACGGACCCCCGGCCTGTTGTGCCGATGTATGACTGATCAGACAAACAATCCGTCAGGCGTGGCCGTGCTCGCCGGATAACAGGGACAGGTCGATTCCCAGCTTCGCAATCGCCCGCTCCCATCTGGTGTCATTGTCCTGGTCGAACAGCAGGCTGTCATCGGCGGGCACGTTCAGCCAGGCATTCTGCTGGATCTCGCTTTCCAGCTGCCCGGAACCCCAGCCCGCGTAGCCAAGCGCCAGCAGCGAATGCTGCGGACCCTGGTTTTTCGCGATATCGCGCAGGATTTCGATCGTTGCGGTCAGCCCGACCCGGTTATCGACCGAAATGGTGCCGTTCTGTTCGTATTCGGGCGAATGGAGGACGAACCCGCGGCCCGTTTCGACCGGGCCGCCATATTGCACCTTGATCTCATTCGTCGATTCGCCGCGTTCGATGCCAAGCTGGTCGAGCAGCTCCTTGAAGCTCAATTCCTTGAGGGGTCTGTTCACGATCAGCCCCATGGCGCCATCGGCATTATGCGCACACAGGAAAATAACCGAACGTTCAAATCGCGGATCCTGCATCGCAGGCATGGCGGCCAGAAGCTGGCCTTTCAGATATCCGGAAGTGCTGTCCTTTCCACTCATGGTGCTGGCCTCTTTATACCTGTATCCCGTATCTGTTTTCGGCAATATTCGCGGCAACCTGATCCGGCCGCATCAATATGCCGCTCAGGGACGTTTTGCAGTGCAACATACCACGAAAGACCCTGACGGAAAAGTGACCCGTTCTTTCGGCGGGGGGGCATTATATATTCCCTGCAGTCGTTGATTTCCAGTGAAGGAGAGTCGTTCCTTGCGTGCAGCCCGGATTATACAGGCGGTCACCGCCTCCCTGTTCTGCCTGATGCTGTCAACGGCAGGTCAGGCGGCGACCGGCGCGTGGGACACCAATGATCATGTGGATACTCGGCTTGTCTCGGCCACCGATGCGGTCGGCGATACGGGTACGGTCCGGCTGGGCCTGCAGTTCAGGATGCGGCCGGGCTGGAAGATTTACTGGCGATCGCCCGGCGATGCCGGGTTCCCGCCGGACCCTGACTGGACCGGGTCCGAGAACCTGCGCGAGGTAACGCTGGCTTGGCCAGCCCCGAAGCGTTTCTCCATTTTCGGGCTGGAGACACTGGGCTATGCCGATGAGGTGTTGCTGCCGCTGGCGGTGGCCCTGGAAAATCCCGGCCAGCCGCTGCGACTGCGCGCCAATGTCCGCTACCTGACCTGCAAGGATGTCTGTATCCCCTATGATGCCGCGCTGGCACTGGACCTGCCGTCGGGCCCCGCCGGATCGACGCCGGAATCCGGTCTTATTGACCGGTTTGCGGCGCATGTCCCCGGATCAGACGCCATTGGCGGCCTGACCATTGAAAATGCCGTGCTGATCAACCGCGGCAAGGACCCTGTGCTGCAGCTTGCGCTGCGCAGCGACACGGGTTTCGATGCGCCGGATGTCTTCATCGAGGCGCCGAAGGATACGCTGTTCGGCAAGCCCGCGGTAGTGATCGCGGAATCGGGCAAGCAGGCCTTGCTGGAAGTGAAAGGCACCGGGGCGGCGGCCGCGGAGCTGGATGGCAGTGAATTCACAGTGACGCTGGTAGATGGCGACCGGGCGGTTGAACGGACCCTGCCTGTTCGCCTCGGGGACCCGCTGGCCGGGATGACCGGGATACCCCGGCGCGGCGGTGAGGCGGCGGCGGTACTGCCGCTGTGGCGTGTTTTGCTGCTGGCCTTGCTGGGCGGGCTGATCCTGAACCTGATGCCCTGCGTGCTGCCGGTCCTGTCGATCAAGCTGCTGGCCGCGGTCAGCCATGGCGGTGGCCATTCGTCGGAGGTGCGCGCCGGGTTCCTGGCCACTGCGGCGGGCATCGTTGCATCGATGCTGGTGATCGCGGCTGCGCTGGTCGCGGTGAAGGCGGCGGGGTTTGCCGCCGGATGGGGCATACAGTTTCAGCAGCCGGTCTTTCTGGCCTTCATGGTCGTGGTGGTGACGCTGTTCGCCTGTAATCTGTTCGGGCTGTTTGAAATTGCACTACCGCAATGGATGTCCGGGCTGGCGCTGGCGGCCGGCAACGGGCCGTCGACCGGCGGGCATTTCCTGACTGGCGCCTTTGCGACCCTGCTGGCAACGCCCTGTTCCGCACCCTTCGTTGGCACGGCAATCGGTTTTGCGCTCAGCCGCGATGCGCCGGAAATACTGATGGTTTTCGCCGCGCTGGGGCTCGGCCTGGCATTGCCGTATTTCGCCGTGGCGGCCTTTCCCGGTGTGGCAACCGCCATGCCGCGACCCGGTCCGTGGATGATGACCCTGCGCCGCATTCTGGGGCTGGCGCTGGTGGCGACGGCGGTCTGGCTGCTTAGCGTTGTCGCGGTCCAGATCGGCCTGGAAGGCGCTATCCTGCTCGGCGCGATGATGGTCCTGATTGGTGCGGTGTTCGCGTTACGCCGCCTGCCAGGCTCGCGCCTTGGCCGTCATGCGGGCGCCGCGGTGACAATTCTGGCGCTTGCCGCGCTGGCGCTGCCTGTGGTTCGCGCACCGGATCAGGCCACCTCCTCGAAGCAGGTACAGGCCGGCTGGCAGGTTTTTGACGAGCGGGAACTGCAGCGAATCGTCGCCGGCGGCGGGACCGTCTTTGTCGATGTCACGGCGGACTGGTGCATCACCTGCCAGGTCAACAAGAAGCTGGTGCTGGAACAGGGCGATGTCGCGGCATGGCTTGCGGACGGTGACGTTACCGCCATGCGCGCGGACTGGACCCGGCCTGACCCGGCGATCGCCGCCTATCTCGCGAGTTTCGGTCGTTATGGCATTCCGTTCAACGCCATCTACGGGCCGCAGGCGCCTGACGGAATCGCACTGCCGGAACTTCTGACGGATGGCACAGTTCTGGACGTTGCGGGCCGCGCTTCCGGCGTTTCTCGCGCCGTCTCGCGATAGATATGTGATTTATGCGCCGAACTTGGCCAATTCGGACTGGACTTGCGCCGTCGCGGGCTTAAGTATCTGCCCGGACGAACCGACACATAAAAACATTTCTATTAGATCGAGATGAAGAACTTTGGGACAAACTTCTCAAAAGAATGTTTGCTATTCAAGATATGTTAGCAATGCCAGAGAAATGT
>CAXBEC010000357.1:0-4005 GCA_963974145.1 uncultured Alphaproteobacteria bacterium
GCGTTTTGTCAGCACGATTATGGCGATCGCAACGAGGACGGCTGCGGGAATTATCCAGAAACCTTGCTGCGGCACGGGCAGGGGGCCGAACAACCCTTCGATATTCAGGAAGAACGTATCGAACAGGGAAATGCTGTCCCGCTTGCTCGGCAGGCTCCCCAGAACGGCGATATACCAGAACAGCAGCTGGAGAAGCAGCGGAATATTGCGCAGGGTCTCCACATAACAATAGGCGAGCCTGGAGACCAGCCAGTTCGGCGACAGACGCAGAATGCCGATAATGAAACCGATGATTGTGGCCAGGAAAATGCCCGTGACCGCGACGAGAAGCGTGTTGAGAATCCCGACAATCAGGACGGTGCCATGGGTCGCGGTTGCGGGATCGTATTTCAGAAAGGGCGACATACCGACATCGAAACCGGCCGGTGCGGTCAGGAACGAGAAGCCGGACGCGATGCCGCGTCGTTCCAGGTTCTCGGCAGTATTGCTGATGAAATACGCTGCCAGTAGCGCGATGAGCACAACGACGATTGCCTGGTACAGGATCGCGCGCGTTTTAGGATCATTCCAGAGACTGGGACGCTGTGCAGCCCCTTCGGTATCGTTTCCGATAGCCATTATTTCTCCTGTTCCGGAAGGTGTGCGAGGCGGCTGTACCCGGCGCCAGCGGCACGCCACCGTGTCAAAACGAGATCAGCCGGCGCGAGGGCCGGCTGATCTGTTCTGCGTTCTTACCGGAACGGCGGAGCGTACAGGAGGCCGCCCGCGGTCCAGAGCGCGTTAATGCCGCGCTCCAGTTGCAGCGGGGTGTTGACGCCGACATGGCGCTCATAGACCTCGCTGTAGTTCCCGACCTGCTTGATGATGTTGTAGGCCCAGTCGTCGGACACCCCCAGTTGCTTGCCCATTTCACCTTCGACACCCAGGAACCGAAGGACTTCCGGGTTCGTCGAGGACTTCATGCTGTCGACATTGGCGGAGGTGATGCCGAGTTCCTCACCGATGATGAGCGCGTAGAGCGACCAGCGGGCGATATCGCCCCATTCGGACTGGCCATGGCGGATCGCCGGCCCGAGCGGTTCCTTGGAAATGACTTCCGGCAGGACCATGTGCTCATCGGGTGCCTTCAACAGAGAACGCTGTGCCGCAAGGCCGGAACGGTCGGTGGTATAGACATCGCACCGGCCGGCATCATAGGCAGCCCGGATTTCATCCGCCTTTTCAAAGACAACGGATGTAAACTGCATCTTGTTGGTGCGGAAGTAATCCGCGAGATTCAACTCGGTCGTGGTGCCGGTCTGAATGCAGACCGAAGCGCCGTCCAGTTCCCTGGCGCTCTTGATGCCCATATCCTTGCGGATCATAAAGCCCTGGCCGTCATAGTAGTTCACGCCTATGAATTCGAGGCCCAGATTTACATCGCGTGTCAATGTCCATGTGGTGTTCCGGGAAAGCACATCGATTTCGCCGGACTGCAACGCGGTAAAGCGTTCCTTAGAAGTCAACGGAGTGTATTTGACCTTGTCGGCATCGCCGAAGATAGCGGCGGACATGGCGCGGCAGACATCGACATCGAAGCCTTCCCATTTGCCCTGGTCATTGGGGGCGGAAAATCCCGTCAGGCCGGTATTGACCCCGCACTGGATAAAACCCTTTGCCTTAACGTCGTCTAGAAGGCCGGCCTGCGCGCTCCCTGCAAATGCCATGGTGGCGGCTGCCGCACCGATTAATGCTGATCTAAGTTTCATGTCCCTGTCCTTCGGTTCTGTCGCAAAGGTATTCCCGTTTTGCGTAAAGCCAATTAGAACAGTAATTGGCAAAAAGGCCAATCACTGAACGGTGAAGGTCGGATGCTGCAACGCAGCAACTAACCTTTACCTATTCAGTGCAGTCTGTCAAATCAGGTAATGCTGGTCGGCCAGGTTCGCATAAGGTGTTCGCCGATTCCGTTGCTCGGGCGCATCGTGTGTATGTCCAGCATGTTGATTATGTGCTGGCGGGTTTCCTGGGGCGCCACAACATTCTGCGCCTCATACATCGCCGCCAGTTCCCAGGGCGCCGCGTCACGGGCAAGCTGTTCCACCCGCTTCGCGTACTCTTCGGGATCGTCCTCTTTCTTGATTCCGAAAACAACGCTTACAGCCGTATTCGGGTCCATGAAGCCGACATCAGCGGAGGGCCAAAGAGCGAATTCGTCCGAGTTCTTGTTTCCGCCCATATTGATATAGGCCTGTCCGTAACTCTTGCGCAGGACAATGGTGATCTTGGGCACGGTGCAGAGCGACTGGGCATTCATCCAGTTGATGATCTTGCCCGGGGCGGCCTTGCGTTCGCCGTCGACCCCGATCAGGAAGCCGGGAACGTCCACCAGCATGACGATGGGAATATTGAAGGAATCACAGAACACGAGGAAGCTGGCCGCCTTGGCGCAGCCGTCCGGATCCGCGGCGCCGCCCTTGTACAGGGGGTTATTGGCGAGGAAGCCGACCGTCCGGCCGTCTACCCGGGCCAGGGCCGTGAGAACTGACCGGCCATAGCGCGGCTTCATTTCGAATACGCTGTCGCGGTCGGCAATGACCTCGACAACATGGCGCATATTGTAGACTTTCTGCCGTTCAATCGGAACGATATCAGTGATGCGCTGGATGGCGTCATTCGATCCCTGGGGCACCTCGACGACTGGCGGGGCTTCCATGTTGTGGGAGGGCAGGTAGGACAGAAAGCGTTTGCAGATTTCGATTGCCTCTTCGTCGGTATCGACAGCGGTATCGACCAGGCCACTGGTCGAGGTGTGCATCTTCCAGCCGCCGAGTTCTTCGTTCGTGACCGGCTGGTTGATGGCCATCGAGGTGACGCGGCTGCTGGCCACCGCCATGGTCGCGCCCTTGCGCATGACAACGAAGTCGGACATGCAGGCATACCAGGTCGAGGACCCGTAGCAGTCACCAAGTTGCGCCGTCACCCAGGGGGTTTCGCGCATGCGCCGATATTCATGAGGGTCCTGCGCCATGATGGCGCGACCCTGTGCGCCCATCCGGTCAGGCATGCGGGAGCCGGAGGATTCACCCAGCCAGACCAGCGGCATGCCGCGCTTCGTCGCGGTATTCTTGATGTGTTTCATCTTTTTCAGATTGTTCAGCGCACTGGAGGCGCCGAGGACCGAAAAGTCATTCGAGACACAGCCGGTCCAGCGGCCATCGACCTTGCCGAAGCCGGCGATCTTTCCGTCAGCGGGTGTTCTGTCCCGGACTTCGGGCCGTGCGGATTGGGCCAGCATGCCGGATTCCACGAAGGTGCCCTTGTCGAAGAGGTAGTCCAGCCGTTGACGCGCGTCGAGCAGGCCTTCGTTTCGTCGGCGTTCCAGGACTTCGGGCTTCCCCATCTTGAGGACTTTGGCCCGCCGTTCTTCCAGGTCCCGGTTTAGATCTTCGTATGACATTCCTGATTCCTTTTGTTTTCTTTTCCTGAACTCGACGAATTCGATGCCACGGATGATACTGTCTTGTGACGCAACGGTAAAAGGGGGGTATCGATGAAGATCAATACGGCGGTGGTTATCGGGGCCGGCATGATGGGGCGCGGAATCGTCAACAGCTTCGCGCGCGGTGGCCATGACGTGACCCTAGTCAGCCGCGATCCCTCGAAGGTCCCGCCATTCGACCGGGACAATATCCGGGTTGTCGACACCCTGCCGGACGCTGCGCCGGATTTCATCATCGAATCGATTCCCGAAGATATCGATCTCAAGCACGCGCTGATCGCCGATATCGAGGCACGCTACGGTGATTACCCGATCATTGCGACGAATACCTCGGCACTTCCGCTGGAGGACATGGCGGCCCGGATGGCGCATCCGGGACGGTTTGTCGGCGTTCACTACATGCACCCGGCCGATGCGCTGCCGCTGGTGGAGGTCATCCGGGGGGCGGCGACGCGCGACGATGTGGTCGAATCCGTGCGGGGCGCATTACAGCGGAACGGACAGGGGGCATTGGTGCTTAACCG